>DASSGV010000064.1:0-32792 GCA_035693225.1 Gemmatimonadales bacterium
AATACAGCGACCTCTCCACCCAGACCTCCGGCGACCACTCCTCCGGCGGCATCGGGCTCTCGCTCGGGTACCTCTCCCACCCTAGCAACGAGACGGTGCTCACCTTCACTCGCTGGCCCGACGCCGCCTTTGGGGGATCGGTGCCGGGGGCGACGGCCTTCACCCTGGACGATCGCTGGTATCCGGTCGATGCCACGGGCTTGGCCCCCTACGTCATCACCGGACTCGGCGCCTTCCGCTACACCGAGCCGGCAGGGCTGCTCACGCCAGAACAGAAGAAGTGGGGCTTCAGTTACATCGCTGGCTTCGGGATCGGGACCACGGTCGGCCACGACTGGGCGGTCAGCGCTGAGGGGCGGCTCCGGTCCGATGACGGAGACCGGAACATCGAATACCGGGTCGGCGGAAGCTGGGGCTTCGGGAAGGAGCACCCCTCCCAGGCGGTGCCCGGCACGATCGAGCCGTTCCTCGCCTGGCTGGGCCACCTGAACGCCGGCGCGCCGTACCGCTCGGCATCTCCCCTGGGTGGCGTGCGGTTCCGCCGCGACCTCACCACGCACCGCGCCATCGCGGTGGAGATCGGCGTGGTCGGGCTCGACCCCGCCACATCGGCTCCGCTCGGCACGGCGGCCCGGACCACGATGTACCTGATGCAGCCGAGCTATGAGTTCGCCCTGGCACCGAAGTGGGGGCGCGCCTACTTCGGCATCGGACCGATGTTGGCAGGGTTCATCGAGGGCCCCGACGCCGGGCTCCGCGCCGGCGTGCAGGCCGGGATCGGCGCCGATCTCTTCGCATCGGAGAAGGTGGAGGCCGGGCTCCTCACCCGCGTCTCCTGGTTCCAGAGCGCCGCCGGCGCTGACCAGTTCGGCCTGATGCTCGGCGTCACCGTGGGTCCGCGGCTCCATCCTGACCGCTCGACCCTTCCGGAGAAGGCGCCGAACGACGAGTGACCGTGGCCCCAGAAACGAAGAACGCCCCGCCAGCTCGGCGGGGCGTTCGCGTGCATCGTCCTGAACGCGCTCTACTGGCTTACCGCCACCAGATAACCGGACAGCGTCCGCTGTGCAAAGGTGCTGCGCTGCGCCGCCTGCTTCACCAGGGCAGTGTAGCCCGATGCAGGCGAGCCGGCCGGTACGGTCAGATCGGCGATCACGCCATTCCCGACGTGTCCAGCCACGATCACTGTCACGGTATCGCGATCCGCACTGCGCCGATAATACCCCGAGTAGGCCACCGGGAACGTGACCGAATCGATGGCGGTGCCATGCACCGTGAACATCACCGCGCCGTCATCCGCGTGCGGCGTCGTGAGGGTCAGGTGCAGCGTGCCGCTGCCCGACGGCCCCGTGGAGCCGCTCCCGCAGCTCACTCCAAGAAGGAGGGCCGCGGCGATGAGGATCCGGGAACGGAGGAGACTGGGCATCGTTCAGCGCTCCCGACCCGGGGAGGCGGCTGGCTGCCGTTCCAGGATCCGTTGCATGACCTGAGGCGAGAGCGCCTGGCCATAGTCGTTGAGGAAGGCGAGCAGGTCGCCAAGATCGAACGTCGCGTTGTTGTTCCCGATCGCATCGACCAACTGCCGCTGCGCGGGGGTGAGTGTCAGCGTGCCGAGCAGGTCGCTGGCCACCTGGTCCGCGGTGATGCCGCCGGAAAATACCGCAAGCACCCGATACGGCCGCGTCATCGGCAGTACGAGGGTCGCGTTGGCGGTCGTCGTGTCGCCCTTCCACCCCAGGAAGGTCGCGCCTGAGGTCGGGGCCGCGGTCAGCGTCACCGGAGTGGTGGAGAACGCGCCAGCAGCCGTCGTATCGCCCACCGGACCGCTCACCGTCCCGGTGCCGTTGATCAACGCGCGTGCCTGGTATTGCGATGTCATCTGCACCGTGAACGTGTCGGGGCTTGCCCCCGCCACCACCGCATGACTCCTGGCGCCGGCATCGCTCCACGACGAAAAGAGCAGTCGCACCCGGCCACCGCTCACCAACTGGCTGTCCGGCACCGACAAATGCAGCGTGTCCCCGGCGACGAAGATCTCCCGATAGGTGGTGGCCGTATCGCCGTTGACGATGACCTTGGCACTGAGCGCCGCTTGATTGCTGGTGACGAGCCACGGCGCCGATTTGATGAACCGGAATGTGATCGGTCCGTTGGTCGAGACCTGGTAGATCGAGTCCACCTTGAATCCGGCGAGCGCCCCGCTGTGGAGGATCAGGTTCGGATTGGTGGTGTAGCCGAGGGTGTGGCTGTTGCTGGTGCCAGGATACGGATCCCCGGCATCGCCGCGATTACTGGCGCCCGGAGTGCGCAGCTGGTCGAGCCCGTCGGCCTGCACGAGCTCGAGCGCCTCGTTGCCGCCGTGCGCCGCCTGCGAGTTGACGTCGTTGTTGGCCATCCCGGCGTTCATGATCGTCTGGTCGACGTGGAAGACCAGGAGCCCGGGGCCCTTGATCTGAGAGCCGAGGTTCGGGTTGATCATCCCGCTGTCGCTCTTGAGCGGCTGGCGGTTCTCGAGAAGATAGAACTCGGTCGGCGATGTGCTCTGCACATACAGCACCGTATCCGAGGTCTCCACCGGGCCCAATGTCGTGGTGGCACTGGTGGCAACGGTATCGAAGGTGGCCCACCCCATATAGAAGCGGGACCAGGCGTCGTAGAAGGAGGGGCTCTCCGGCACCGTGTAGTTGCCGCTCGACATCAGGCTCCACGACCCGATCCCCTCGGTGGCGGTCGACGCATTCTGGTCGGTGTCGTAGAGGTCCGGCAGACCGAAGGTGTGGCCGGTCTCGTGCGCCACCGTCCCGATCGGCATCAACTGGCCGGCAGTGCAGGAACCCAGGCCCCCCTGCCCGCTCTGGACGGTGTAGTCGTCGATGGTGATGAACTGGCCTGGATGCCCTGGCCAGGGGGTATTGGTGACGAAGGGGCCGCCGCCGAATACGCTGCCGCTCTGGGCCAGTCCGGCGAGGCTGTACCGATGGGCCCAGATGTGATTGGTGCTGCTCCCGATGCACTCCGCACCGGTCAGCGGCTGGACGAAAATGACGAAGTCAACGACACCGTCGTTGTTGCTGTCGTACTGCGACCAGTCGACCCCGGCTGAGTCCTTGGTGATCGCCTCCACCAGGCCCTGGTACAGGTGCGCCATCCCGGTGGTACAGTAGATCGCCGAACAGCCGGCGCCGTAGTACGAAGAATCCTGGCTCAGGGTCACCCAGTCGTGGATGTCGCCGGTGATATCGAAGCGGCCGTTGGAGAGCGCCTGATAGTACGTGCGCAGCGAATAGGGACGGTCGGAGGGTGTCGCGGAAAAGAAGACGTTGTTGTAGTTCGCCACCGCGAAGGGCGCGGAGCCGTTCTTGAAGCTGAAGAGGAAGACCGGGATCTTGAGCGATGCGCCGAACCCCGACACCGGCTGCACCGCGTTGGCCCCCTGAATGTTCTTCGCAGCCAGCATCGCCCGGCGCTGCTGCGCGAGGGCGCGGTACTGGACCCTGAGCCCGCCGTTGGGCCGGAAGTCGAGTCCCTTCACTTCCCAGCGGCCCTTCGGCGGCGGCGTCGGGATGAATCCGGGCGGCTGCTGCTGGGCCGCGGACGGCGCCGCGATCAGGGTGGCGGCGAGCGCCCAGGCGGCGCCGGAGGCGACGTGCATTCAGAGGCTCCACGTGGGGATCGGACGACCAGCGCGACGGTACGGACCCGATGAACGTTATCGGCCGCGCCGCCCGCTCGCAACCTGACGGACCATCGTACTTCCCTGAAGACGCCCGGGATGTGCCGGGGGTCACACAATCTTGCTCCATCCCCGCCCCGGTCCTACATTTATCCCCTTGACGGGCCCCGTGGGCCCGACCCCTTCGACCGCGAGGTCCCGTTGGATACCCAGACCCTGCAGAACGCGGCGCTGCTCGAGAAGTGCCGGTCGTTCACCCGCGCCGATGAGATCAAGGCGGCGGGACTCTACCCCTACTTCAAGCCGATCTCCGAGTCCGAGGACACGGTGGTCACGATCGAGGGGAAGAAGCGGATCATGTTGGGGTCCAACAATTACCTGGGCCTGACCCATCATCCGAAGGTCCTGGAGGCGGCCCAGCGCGCCCTGCACCGCTACGGCGCCGGGTGCACCGGTTCCCGCTTCCTGAACGGCACGCTGGACCTCCACCTGCAGCTGGAGCACGAGCTGGCGCAGTTCGTCGGGAAGGAGGCCACGATGGTCTTCTCCACCGGCTACGGCGCCAACCTCGGACTCATCTCCGGGCTCGTGGGCCGCAGCGAGACGGTCTTCCTCGACAAGTTCGACCACGCCTGCATCGTCGACGGCGCCCGGCTCTCCTACGGCGAGACCCAGCGCTTTACCCACGGCGATTACAAGGGCCTGAACCGACTGCTGGAAAAGCACGGTGCATCCACCGGGTCGATGGTCATCGTCGACGGCGTCTACTCGATGGAAGGCACGGTCGCCGACATCCCCGAACTGGTGCGACTGGTCCGCAAGTACGGCAGTGTCCTTGCCGTCGACGACGCCCACTCCCTCGGCGTGATGGGCCCCAACGGCGAGGGCACCGGCGCCCATTTCGGGATGCAGGACGAGATCGACATCGTCGCCGGCACCTTCAGCAAGTCGCTGGCCTCGGTGGGCGGCTTCGTCGCGGGCACCGAGAACACCATCAACTACCTGCGGCACCACAGCCGGCCCTTCATCTTCACCGCCTCGCTCCCGCCCGCCAACACCGCCGGCGTCATCGCGGCGCTCGAGGTGGTCAAGCAGGAGCCGGAGCGCCGGGAAAAGCTCTGGGCCAACACCAAGCGGCTCCACGAGGGCTTCCGGAACCTCGGCTTCGACATCGGCCCCACCGCGACCCCGATCGTCCCGGTGCTCATCGGGCCGGTGGAAAAGACGTTCGTCATGTGGCGCAAGCTCTTCGACGCCGGCATCTTCACCAATCCGGTCACGGCGCCCGCGGTACCGCCGTCACAGAGCCGCCTCCGCACCTCGCTCATGGCCACGCACTCGTTCGAGCAGATCGACCAGTGCCTCGACGCATTCGGCAGGATCGGGAAGGAACTGGGGGTCATCTGAGCACGGTCACCGTCCGGCCGGTCGTCACCAAGGCCGATCTCCAGCGATTCATCGACCTGCCCTACCAGCTCAACGCACGGGACCCCAACTGGGTCCCGCCGTTGCGTATGGACGTGTCCACGATCCTCGACCGGAAGAAGAATCCCTTCTTCGAGCACGCGGTGGCCGAGTACTTCCTGGCCGAACGGGAGGGAAGGGTCGTGGGGCGGGTAGCGGCCAACCACAACTTCCTCCACAACTCGACCCACGAGGACAAGGTCGGCTTCTTCGGCTTCTTCGAGTCGATCGACGACCAGGCGGTGACCGACGCGCTCCTCAAGGCCTGCGAGGACTGGATCAGGGGGCGCAGCCTCGACACCCTGCGCGGTCCCGCCTCCTTCTCGGTCAACGACGAATGCGGGCTCCTGGTCGATGGCTTCGACACCCCCAACACCCTGATGATGCCCCACAACCCGACCTACTACCAGCGGCTGCTGGAGCGATCGGGCTTCGTGAAGGCCAAGGACCTCCTGGCCTACCAGGGCGGGGCGCTCGATCACGTGGCACCGACCCCGGAGCGCCTGCTCCGGGCGGTCAACCTGATCATGAAGCGCAACGGGATCACCCTCCGGCAGATCGACATGAAGAACTTCGAGGCCGAGGTGGACCTCATCAAGAAGCTGTACAACGCCTCGTGGGAAAAGAATTGGGGCTTCGTCCCGATGACCGACCACGAGATCGAGCACCTGGCCAAGCAGTTCAAGCCGGTGGTGATCCCGGAACTCGTGGTCTTCGCCATCAAGGACGGCCAGGCCATCGGCTTCGGGTTGGCCCTCCCGGATCTCAACGAGGTGCTCCGCACCAACCGCAACGGCAAGCTGATCCCGGCCCTCTTCAAGATCCTCTGGAAGCTCAAGACCAGGAAGCTCACCCGCGCCCGCATCCCACTCCTCGGCGTCACCCGCGAGTTCCGGGGCCTCGGCATCGATTCGGCGCTCTACCACTGGATCTGGTCGAAGGCGGGGGAGCGCGGCATCGGCTGGGGCGAGGGGGGCTGGATCCTCGAGGACAACCCGGGGATGAACCTCGGTCTGCAGAAGATGGGATTCACCGTCTACAAGACCTACCGGATGTACGATCGCCCGGTGCGGAACTGAGTCCGGAGTCCTGAGTCAGGAGCTTGGAGTCCTGAGTCAGGAGCTTGGAGTCCTGAGTCAGGAACCTGGAGTCCTGAGTCAGGAGCCTGGAGTGCCGACTCCGGACTCCCGACTCAAGACTCAAGACTCATGACTCAGATGAACATCCTGCTCACCGGCGCCACGGGCTTCGTGGGCGGACACGTCGCCGACCGGCTCGTGGCGCGCGGCGATCACGTCACCGCGCTGGTGCGGACACCGGCGCGGGCCGCCCGGCTCGCCGATGCCGGCATCGCACTGATCCCCGGCGACCTCGACGACCACACCGCGCTCCGCCGTGCGGCCCAGGGCCAGGACGCCGTCTGCCACATCGCCGCATTGACCGGCGCGGTCGATGAGGCGGAGTTCCTCCACGCCAATCGCGACGGGACCGTCAATCTCATCCGAGCGGTCGAGGAGACCGCGCCCACCGCCCGCTTCGTGTACATCAGCTCGATGGCCGCCGGTGGTCCCGCCCGACGCGGCCATCCACGGATCGAAGGGGAGCCTGACACACCGGTCACGATGTACGGCCGCAGCAAACTCGCCGGCGAGGTCGTGACACGCGCCAGCCGCCTCCCCTGGGTCATCCTCCGCCCCCCGACGGTGTATGGGCCCCGCGATCGCGAGAACCTCCTGGTGCTCTTCCAGGCGGCCCGCGGTGGGGTCGTCCCCGTCTTCGGCGACGGCTCGATGGAGCTCTCGGCCATCCACGTGGCCGACCTGGCCGACGCGATCGTCCAGAGCATCGACGCCCCTGCCATCACGGGCCGGACCTTTTACGTGAACCACCCCGAGGTCGTGACCAGCCGGGCGCTGGTGACCACGATCGCCACGGTCCAGGGCAAACGCGTCCGCATCGTTCCACTCCCGGAAGTCGTGGCCCGCGCAGCGCTCGGCACCATCGGTGGCGTTGCCGCCCTCCTCCGCCGCAAGACCATCCTGCGCTACGACAAGGCCAACGAGTTCTACCAGGAGGCGTGGACCGCAGATCCATCGGCATTTCGTGACGCCACCGGCTGGGATCCGACCTTCGATCTCGCCCGCGGCCTGGCCGACACGTTCCGGTGGTATCGGGAGGCGCAATGGCTGTGACCGATCCCGCCCCATCGCCACGCTACCGCCTGGTGGATGGGGTCACCGCCCTGTACGCAGTGGTCGTCGGGGCGGTAGCACTCCGCGTGGCGCCCGCCGCCCCCGGGGTCTGGTGGGTCGCGGGCGCGCACTTCCTCATCCTTCCCCTCATCTGGATGGTGCGACGTCCCGGTCAGG
Organism: Gemmatimonadales bacterium; assembly: GCA_035693225.1. Classification (GTDB taxonomy): domain Bacteria; phylum Gemmatimonadota; class Gemmatimonadetes; order Gemmatimonadales; family GWC2-71-9; genus CAMLHU01. The sequence continues at coordinate 7,507 of DASSGV010000064.1, forward strand.
GTCGCGTCGGCCGATTCATCGCCGAGGTCTACCCGATCGCGCTGATCGCAGCGCTGTATACGGCACTCGACCTCCTGCGCGGACCGACCCGCCCTGCCGTCCACGATGCCCTCATCCAGGGATGGGAACAGGCCGTCTTCGGCGGTCAGCCGAGCCGGGACTGGTGGCGGGCATACCCGAGCCTCTTCTGGTCCACGGTCCTGCACGGCGCATACTTCATGTACTACGCCATCGTCCCGCTTCCGGTGCTCTGGTTCTGGTTCCGGAAGGACCTCCCGGCGCTCCGGCGGACCGTGCTGATCGAGATGACCGCCTTCGTATTCTGCTATCTCTGGTTCGTCTTCTTCCCGGTGGCGGGACCGTACTACGAGTTCGCGCGACCCACGGGTGCATTCGTCCAGACCTTCACCGCACGACTGGTCTACGGTGCGCTCGCGACCGGCAGCTCCTACGGCGCCGCATTCCCGTCATCCCACGTCGCTGCCTCGGTGGCGGCCGCCGGCTCCGCCTGGCTCGGCGACCGGCGCCTCGGGACGGTCCTGATCGTCTTCGCGGCCCTGCTGACCGTGGCCACGGTGTACTGCCAGATGCACTACGCCATCGATGCGACCGCCGGGCTCCTCGTCGGCGGATGCACGGTATGGGCGGTAGGGCGGAGTGGGAAGTAAGAAGTAAGAAGTGAGAAGTGAGAAGGGAGAAGGAAAGAGTAAAAAGTGAAAAGTAAGAAGTGAAAAGGGAGAGGTAAGAAGAAAAAGCAAAGAGTGAAAAGTGAAAAGTGAAAAGGGGCTCCGGTGAACGCCGGGGCCCCTTTTCACTTTTTACTCTTTACTTTTCACTCGTTACTTCTCACTTCGTCCTTGCTACTTCGTCACCGTGATCGTGCCGTGCATCCCCATCGCGAGGTGCGGCAGGCAGTAGAAGTGGTAGACGCCTTCCGGCGCCCCGGCGAAGGAGATCTCGTCGGTCGAGCCGACAGGCACGAGCAGCTGGCTCTCGAGCGGGGCCATCGGATCCTTCATCGCGCCGGTCAGGAACGCCTGCGCACCGGCCGGAATGCTGTCAGGCCAGAAGGAGACGTTGTGCGGTCCACCTTCCTTGTTGACGAACCGGACGATGTCGCCTTGCTTGATCGTCAGCGTGGCGGGGCTGTACTTCGGCGTGGTGCCGTCGAGCGTCATGTCGATCTCGTGCACGGTGGCGTTCGACGCCGCCGGGGCCGGTGCCGTGGCCGCAGGAGCAGCGGCCGCCGGGGCCGCCGCGGGAGACTTCTCGCCACCACCACACGCCGCCACCAGAACCAGGCCCGTTGCCAGCCAAGTCGCACGCATACGTCAACCGCCTCCGATTCCTGATAGATTGTCGTGGTCTGTCGACCGCCCCAGCCCGCCACCCGGGCCTGGGATCCCACTTGTGAATGGTTTCACAAGGGTTTTACAATCATAATCCCCCGCCTTGCCGCACGCGAGGGGGAGGTCTTTCTGGCCCCGATCCCGACCTGCACCGCCCTTGGCTCCCAGTGCCGAGGACTCAGCGTGACCCTTCGCGTCGGAGGACTCCAGGATGGCGTGGCCAGCCTCGACGACGAGGCCACCTGGCTCCTGGGCCACACCCAGAACATCACCTTCGGGCGGGTGTGGCGGGAGGAGCAGAGCCTCTTCACCGAAGCCACGCTGCATGTGCCCTGTCGTCATCTGCGGGAGGACGGGGAGCAGGCGACCTGCGCCGCGCTCGGTCACAGAGGGCCCGCGCCCTTCGAGCCTGTCCGGGTGCCCGCCCGCCGGCGGACCAGTGCCGACCAGTTCGAGGTGGTGGATGGCCTGGCCCTCACCACGCTCACGCTCCCCGCGGCCTCACCGCCGGCCGGCCTGCCGATCTACGCCGGAGAGAACCCCTGTCTTGCGGCGCCATGCCGCACCGCCGACAATGTCCGAGGAGCCGCCTGCTGCCGGGACCTTCAACTCGGCATCCGCTGCGACAAGGGCGACGTGGCACTCGAGGCGTTGGTGCGGGCTCGGCGCCCACCGTACCTCTGCAAGGTGGACCGGGAATCGGACCGCTATCTCGGGGTGGAGATGATCTCCGCCTGCGCCTATCTCAATGATGATGGCCGGAACTGCTCCCTCCACGACCGGGTCCGCCCCGATGGTCGACCCGCCAAGCCCGAGCTGTGCTATGATTGGCCCGATGGCGAGGTGTACCACGGTGGGTGCGTGTTCAGGGGAATGGATCAGCGGGAAAGCGGGAAAAGGGCAAAGCGGCATAGTGAGGTAGCGGGGTAGCGATTTGGCGGAACTGGCGGAGAGTGCCCTCGCCACGCCCCGGAATGCGCATGACATGAGGTCCCCGCGGAGGGAGTCCGGCCCACGACGGCATGACCGATTACCCGCTCACCTGTCCTGTGCACCTCCGCACCTCACGTGCGTCATACACACTGACGGCCCCGGGGCGGCCCCCGGGATCACCGTCAAGGGAACGCAGGACGACGGTCCCTGTCCGCTGAGGTGCTGGTGAAGCTTCCAGTACGCGGCTCGACGGCCAGGGCCGTCACCCCCCCGCTCTCGTCAGGGCCCCGGATGACCGAAGATCTCGAGGCGCTGTACCAGTCGACCTACACGTCGCTCGTGCGATTCCTTTTCCGCAAGGTCTGGGACATCGACCGCGCAGAGGACCTGGCGCAGGAGGTCTTCGTGCGGGCCATGCGGCACCAGCCCGAGAAGCCCCGCGCGTGGGTCTTCGCGGTGGCGGCCAACCTGGCGCGCGATGAGGCACGGGCGGCGGTGCGGCGCAAGCGGCACCTGACCCTGCTCACGTCCGATCCCGCCGGATCGCCTGCGCCGGAGCCCGATGCGCAGGACCTGGTGGAACACGATGAGCGCCTCGCCTCGGTGCATCGGGCGCTCGACACCCTCACTCCGCGGGACCAGGAAGTGCTGCTCCTCTGGGACGCGGGACTGAGCTATCCTGAGATCGCACTTCGGACCGGCCTGGCGGTCGGCGCCGTCGGCACCACCCTGGCCCGGGCGCGGAAGCGCCTCATCGAGGCCCACGAGCGAATGACCCACGATCGGACCGATGCGGCACATTCCTGAAGAAGAGCTTCACGCCTATCTCGACCAGGCGCTCTCACGCTCCCAGGCCGTCGAGATCGAGAGCCACCTCGCCGGCTGCGATCGGTGTCGCGCCGTGCGCGATGATGCCGCCCTCCTGCGCGACCGCACCACGGCCCTCCTGACCCGGCTCGGCCCCGGCACCATCCCCCTCCCGCCCTTTGAGGTCATTCGTCGCCGGGCCGCCGTGGAGCAACGGCAGCGCCGCACCTTCCTGCGACGGGCCGCGTGGGCCGCCAGCATCGCGATGGCAGCCGGACTGGGCTGGGCGTCACGACGGATCCTCCCCGCCCCCGCTTCGGCGGCGCCGGCGGTGATCGTCACGGCCCCGCCGGCGGCGGGTCACCAGAAAGTGCCCGCCGACCAACATCTGCCGGCCACACCGGTCACCGCGCCGGCCATCGCGGTCCGGCACCCGCCGACCCGGAACATCCGGGGGACCGTCGAGTCGGATTCCCTGCGGCGGGAGCCTGCGGCGGGACCTGCCGGACTCTGGCACAGCGTGTCGCTGGCCGGCGCGGCTGCTGCCGGGACCCCCATCCCGCGGGTCGCCGGACTGCCGGTGCTCCAGATCCAGCTGCAGGAGAGCCCCGAGGCGACCCCCGTCGTGGCGGTGGACCAGCAGATGGCCAACGGCCAGACCGTCCGGACCATCGAAGGCCCGGCGGGCCAGGTCTGGAACCTGTACACCGCCACGACGGTGCCGACCGACAGCGCCGGTACCTCGACCTTGAGTCTTCGTCAGGGCGATCGGATGCTCTTCATGACCGCTCGGGTCTCCCCCGATTCCCTGCGGGCCATGATCGGGAAGCTGCTGATGCGGTGAGAGGCGGCGGAACCGGATGTTGCGAAAGGCAAATGACAAGAGGGCCCGGTCCGGGCCCTCTTGTTCTTCCGTGCCCCGCCCCGCCGCTGTCCCGCTCTAGTGGTGCCCGCGCTCCTTGTTCAGCGCGATCATCGCGAGCCGTGGGGAGACCATCGGGAAGGTCCGGGCGAAGAGCGCGTAGGACAACAGGAAGAGCCCCAGGAACGCGAGCGTGGAGCCGAGCTCCGGCAGGCCGAAGATCGGGCCGTCCTGGGCCGTGATCGACGGCAGGACGAGCAGGTACCGTTCCAGCCAGAAGGTGGCGACGATGATCAGCGAGAAGAACCCCAGGGTGAAGGGGAACTTCTTCGGCGCCACGCCCAGCAGTCCGATGAACGGAATGAGGAAGAGCCCGAGGAAGACGAGTCGCCCTACCATTTCCCAGTGCCCCCAGAGCCGGGCAAAGACGAAGCCGGTCTCTTCGGGCATGTTGCCGTACCAGATGACCAGGAACTGCGACCACATCAGGTAGGTCCAGAAGACCGAGAACCCGAAGATGAGCTTGCCCAGGTCGTGGCGCTGCTTGTCGGTGATGAGATCGGTGATGCCCAGTTGGCGGCCCCCGTACATCATCAGGAGCGCCAGGGCCGCCTGCGAACCCAGGAACGCGCCCATGAAGAAGTAGCCGCCGAAGAGGTTGGAGTACCAATGCGGCTGCAACCCCATCACCGTGTCGAACGCCAGGAGGGTAAAGACAAAGGAGAACACCCAGACGTACAGCGGGGCCAGTCGGGAGAGGCGTTCCTCGACCTTGGCGGCATCGTAGTTGGCGGTCCATCGCTCGTACTGGGCCCTGCGACGGCCAGTGACGATCCCCTTTGCCGCATGCAGGTCGCCGAGGAGGTTGTTCCACACGAACCGGAGGCCGATCACGTAGAGCGCGCCGAGGGTGAGGAACAGCCGCCAGAACATCCACGGCCGGGACATCCACATGCGCTTGCCGGGGAGGAGCGTCGGCAGCTGGTCGTGCAGGTGCCCGAAGATGTGCGGATAGCCTGCCGAGAAGATGAGCAGGAACCCGAGGAAGGAGACCGGCAGGAACGCACCACACGCCTCGGCGAACCGGATGATGACGCCGTGCCACTTGGCGCGGGCCGTCCGGTACGCCGCGGAGACGACGATGCCGCCGGCGCTCAGGCTGGTGAAGAAGAGCCAGTTGACGTGGAAGAGGTGCCAGGCGCGGTCGGCGTCGGGCCCCGAGGCGCTCAGCGCGAAGAGCGCGAGGCCCACCAGCGTGAGCGCCGCACCAAGCCCCAGGAAGAGCGTATAAGGCGCGCCGACGGAGCGCTGGACCAGCCGGTCGTGGAGGGCGGTGGCGTCGGCCATCAGTGCGTTCCTCCGGCACGGCCGGTGTCGGCGGGCGCCGCCTGGAGCGTGCGCACGTAGTTGACGATGGCCCAGCGGTCCAGAGGACGGACCTTGTCGCCGTAGCGAGGCATCACGCCCCTGCCGTAACGGATCATGCTGTACAAATAGCCGTCCTTGAAGGCCCTGGCGCGGGGAGTGAGGAGCGAGAGCGCCCCGAGGCGCGGCCCCACCGTGGCCGCCGCCGGATCGCCCGCCGGGCCGTGGCACACGGAGCAGAACCTGTGGTAGAGCGTATCGCCGCGCGCCAGCGTGGCGGCCTTGTCGGTCGGGTTGGCCAGGCGATCGGCCACCAGCGTATCGAAGGCGTACTGGAGCATCATCGGGTTGCCGGTGCCCCAATCCCGCTCGCCGCCGGTGACGGGCACGGTGCCCTCCGGGGTGTCGCGCGGCACATCGGCGAACTGATACGGATGCACGCTCGGCTGGACGATCATGTGATCGAACCAGGGCACCACGTGCATCAGGTCGTCGGGGCTGGGCAGGGTGTTGTAGTACCAGTTGCAGCCGCCGGTGAGGACGAGCCCCGCCGTGGCGAGCGTGGTCAGGAGCTTACGCGGCACGGCGCACCTCCACCGATCCGGCGCCCGAGAGGATCTTCTCGACCGCCGCCTGCAGGTCGGGTCGGCACGCCACGAACACCCCGATCTTGTCGTCGGTGAACGATTCGTCGTAGGCCATCCCCGTCGTCGGCTTGAGGAGCGAGAGCCCCGCCACCGCCGCGACCGTGATGAGCGACCCGAAGAGCACCGTCAGCTCGAACATGATGACCACGTAGGGCGGCACCGTCGCGATCGGCTTGCCGCCCACCAGGAGCGGCCAGTCGAGCGACATCCAGAAGGTCATCGCGAGCCCCGAGGCGCACCCGATGACGCCGCCGATCAGCGTGAAGACCCGGACCGGGCTCACCTTCTGTTCGAGGGCGGCCTCGATCTCATGCTGGGCGCACGCCGAGTAGACGGTGAGGTCGCGATGCCCCTGGGCCCGCAGGGTGCGGATCGCCTCGGCCGCGGCGTCGATGTGGGCAAAGGAACCCAGGACGCCCGGAACGACCTTGCGCATCAGTGGGCCTCCCTTCGACGCGGCATCGGGATCGTCTCCTTGATCTCCTGGATCGCCACGATCGGGAAGGTCTTGAAGAAGAGCAGGAAGTACATGCTGAACCAGCCGAAGGAACCGATGAGGATGCCCCAGTCGGCCCAGGTCGGGTTCAGGATGCCCCACGCCCACGGATTGAACTCGTTGGAGAGCGACGACTCGATGATGACCCAGCGCTCGAACCACATCCCGATGTTGATGAAGATCGACAGCACGAACAGCGACGTCAGGTTGGTGCGGATCTTCTTGAACCAGAGCAGCTGGGACAAGAGCGCGTTGCAGATGATCATCGTCCAGCCGCCCCACCACTGCGGCCCGAAGGCCCGGCGGAAGTACGTCGTCTGCTCGAAGGTATTGCCGCTGTACCAGGAGACGAAATACTCCATCGAATAGGAGTAGAACAGGATCGTCCCGACCAGCAGGGTCAGCTTGGCGAGGTTGTCGAAGTGATAATCGGTGATCATGTGCTCCAGGTGGAGCACCTTGCGCAGCGGGATGACGAGCGTGAACACCATCCCGACGCCGGAGTAGATCGCACCGGCCACGAAATACGGCGCGAAGATGGTCCCGTGCCACCCGGGGACGAGCCCCATGGCGAAGTCCCACGAGACCGTGGAGTGCACCGAGAGCACCAGCGGGGTGGCCATCGCGGCCAGGTAGAGGTAGGCACGCGAATAGTGCCGCCACTGCTGGTCGGTGCCCTTCCACCCGAAGGACATCATGCCGTACACCTTCTTGCGCCAGCCCCGCACCTTGTCGCGCACGGCGGCGACGTCCGGCACCAACCCGAAGACCAGGAAGGTGGTCGAGACGGTGAGGTAGGTGGAGATGGCGAACACGTCCCAGATGAGCGGCGACTTGAAATTGGGCCAGATGTAGCGCTGGTTCGGATACGGAATGAGCCAGTAGAACACCCACTGGCGTCCGATGTGGATGATCGGGAAGAGCCCCGCGGTCATCACCGCGAAGACGGTCATCGCCTCGGTGGACCGGTACACCGCGGTGCGCCACGGCGAGCGGAAGAGGAAGAGGATCGCCGAGATCAGCGTCCCTGCGTGCCCGATGCCGACCCAGAACACGAACGTGGTGATGTACACCGACCACATCACCGGCGGGTTGTACCCGGCGTGGCCCAGCCCGTCCTTGAGCAGGATGATGAACGTCACCAGCCCGATGCTCAGGGCAAAGAGCGCCCCGCCCAGCAGGTAGTAGTAGCCCCGCCCCGGCGCCTGCAATGTGGCGAGGACGTCCCGGGTGACCTCGGCGTGGGTCTGGGTCGCCGGCGGCTCGTACAGCGTGGTGGCCACGGTCAGCCCTCCACCGGTCGCGTGACCTTGGCCAGGTAGGTGATGGACGATCGCACGTTCAGCTCATCGAAGACGTGGTAGCCGCGGGAACTCGCCGCGGCCGCGTGGACCACCTTGCTCGCCGGATCCTTCACGTCGCCGAAGACGATGGCCCCGGAGGGACACGCCTGCTGGCACGCCGTCACGACGTCGCCGTCCTTGAGCGCCCGGCCCTGCCGCAACGCCTCATGCTGGGCACCCCGGATCCGCTGCACGCAGAAGGTGCACTTCTCCATCACGCCGCGCGCCCGCACGGTGACGTCGGGGTTGAGCTGCCAGTTGAGCGGCTCGGGGAACGCCCGCTTGGCGTACGCATACCAGTTGAAGTACCGGACCTTGAAGGGGCAGTTGTTGGAGCAGTACCGGGTGCCGACGCAGCGGTTGTACACCTGGCCGTTGAGGCCGTCCACCGTGTGGTACGAGGCGTACACCGGGCAGACCGGCTCACAGGGCGCGTTGTCGCACTGCTGGCAGAGCATCGGGACGAACCGCGTCTCCAGCGGCTCGCCGTCGCTCCCACCCTCGTAGTACCGCTCGATCCGCATCCAGGTCATCTCCCGGCCCTTGAGGATGTCGTCCTCACCCACGGTCGGGATGTTGTTCTCCGCGTAGCACGCCGTGACGCAGGCGGAACAGCCGGTGCACTTGTCGAGGTCGACCACCATTCCCCACTTCGGGTGCGCCTCGGCATAGCCGCCGTGCTCCTGCTTCTTCAGCACGCTCTCGCGGAACCCCTCGATGGCCTTGACCTCGTTGGCCGGATTGTCGTGGGGCTCCGGGTGGCCGGCGGCCGCATACGCTTCCTTGAGCGTGAGGCCCTGCCGCGCTGCCGCCAGCGGCATCGCGTCGGCGATCCCGCGGCCGAGCTGGCGGTTGGAGCCCTCGGTCTTGGCCACCTGGCGGTAGGCGCCGGTCTTCACGGCGCTCACCCGGGTGGAGAGGTAGGGCAGGTATCCGTTGCCGTCCGTGGCACCGATCAGGTCGAGCGCGTTGACGCCGCGCCCGCTGGCGTAGCGACCGAACGTGGTGTGCCCCCAGCCAAGCGGGACCGACAACGCCCCGGGAATGACGCCCGCGTAGACGTACACCGGGGCGTCGATGGTGCCGTGGGGAGAGGTCAGCCGGAGGATCTCCCCTTCGCGCACGTCGAGCGCCTGGGCCGTGTCCGGATGGACCTCGACCCAGCTGTTCCAGGTGATCTTGGTGACCGGATCGCTCATCTCCAGCAGCCAGGGCCGGTTGGCACCCCGGCCGTCGGAGAGCATCGAGCCGGCGGCGGGCAGCAGCACGTATGCGCCATCGCCGTCGAGCGTGGCCCCCTTGGCACTCACCGACCGGGCGCCGGGCGCGAGTCGCACCGACTGGGTCGGCCGCGGATCGTAGAGGCCGCCGTGCTGCAGCGCATCGCGCCAGAAACCCACGGCATCGGGGTGGCCGCGCTTCCTGGCCACCTGGGCCCAAGCCTCCTCAAGATGGGTCTTGAAGTCCGGGGCGGCGCTCAGCTTGCCGAGGGCGCCGCCCAGCTTCTTCGACACCTGGAGCAGGACGTCGCCGGTGTGGCGGCCGGCAAAGACCGGTTCCATCGCCGGCTGCAGCAGTCCGGTGACGCCGGCGCGGGGCCGGAGGTCGTCCCAGCGCTCGAGCGCGTGGAGGTTCGGGAGGATGAGGTCGCAGGCGTCAGCGGTCTCATCGAGCCAGAGGGCCGTCGACACCTTGAACGGCACCTTGGCAAAACGCGCGGCGAAGTTGCCGGCCTTGGGCAGAGCGTAGAGCGGATTGGCCTCGTGCACCAGCGCCACCGCGACCTGGCCCTGATCCATCCGGGCGAACAACGCCTCTACGGCGGCATAGCCGTCGCCGTGCGCCAGGTCAGCGCCGAAGACCACCGTCTGGCCGACATTCCCGGCCACGTAGTTGAGCAGGTCGACCGCGGCGCAGAGTTCCAGCGCTTCGCGGTGCTGACCGTTGACGCCACCCGCCACCGCCAGCGACGGCTTGGCCGAGGCGAACTCGCGGGCAAGGCGCTGCACCACGGCGGGCTGGATCCCCGCGGCCTGGCCGGCCTTTTCCGGGGTGTAGGGCGCGAGCGTGGCGCGGAGCCCGTTCGCATCGGCCGGCGCGCCGCTCCGTTCCGCGAGGATCACGTTGGCCATCCCGAGCGCCAGCACCGCCTCGGATCCCGGGGTCACCGCCTGCCACTCATCGGCATTCATTCCCGTGAGCGACATCCGGGGGCCGATGAACACGTGGCGCGCGGCGGTCCCGCTGGCAAATCCGTGCGACTCGGCGAATCCACGCTGCTGCTCGGTGGGCGCCAGCCACGTCTCGAGGAAATCCGCGCCGAAGGACACGATGTGCTTGGCCCTGGCGAAGTCATGATACGGCAGCTGATCCACCCCGAACACCTTCTGGTGGGCCAACCGGAGCGGCTCGTGATCGAACGGCTGGTAACGCACCACCGTACCGCCGAGCCCGCGGGTCCAGTCGCCGAGGAGGTCGTCGAAGGTCCCGCGCCCGGCGCCGGAGAGCACCGCCACCTTGCCGCCGGCCGCGGCGAGCTTCGAGGCGAGGAGCGCAATGGCGTCATCCCAGGAGATGCTCTTCCACCCGAGGCCATCCTTCTGCATCGGACCGGCGAGACGATCGGGATTGTAGAGTCCCTGCAGCCCGGCCTGGCCCCGCGCGCAGAGCGTCCCGGCGTTGACCGGGTGTTCGGGATTGCCTTCGAGCTTGATGGCGCGCGCCTCGCGCGTCTTGACGTGCAGGCCGCAACCCGCGGCGCACTCGGTGCAGGTGCTGGCGTAATAGACCGGAATGCCGGGGACCTGGTCCTCCGACTGGACCAGGTACGGCACCAGCTTCTCGACCCGTTCGGTGGAGCAGCCGGAGAGCGCCACGGCTCCCGCACCGGTCACGCCCACGACGGTGAGGAATTTGCGGCGATCGATCGTCTTTGGCGTTTCGTCGGACATCAGGGCTCCGTCGGCCGTCAGCTATTGGCTGTTGGCATCGGCTATCAGCTGTCAGCTATCAGCTATGCACGTCGGCAATCGGTCATCGGGCGTGGACCGGCAGCGCTGCTCGCCAGTCGCTTACAGATCTTAGCCTTTAGCTGTTAGCTGTTAGCTGTTGCTGTTGCTGTTGCTGTTAGCTGATAGCTGATAGCTGATAGCTCAGTTAGCTGATAGCTCAATAATGACATGCCGTACAGTCGCGGTTGACCTTCCGCTCCAGGTGGCACGAGATGCACCACCCCATGTTGTGCACGTTGTTCACGGCGAACACCTGCGGCATCCGCGACACGTTGCCGTGGCAGGTGGCGCAGGCCACCGGCCCCAACGCCTTGATGTGGAGTTGGTGGGGAAAATGCACGAAGTTGGCGACGCGATGGATCCGCACCCACTCGATCGGCTGCTTGGCGAACCACGCCTTTCGGAGCTTGCCGATCTCGACCTTGTTGCCGCTGTCACTCCCCGAGATGACCAGATGGCATCCCATGCAGGTCTGCATGCTCGGGATCCCCGGCTCGGTCGAGACCGAGACGGAATAGTGGCAGTACTGGCAGGGGATCTTGTATTGACCGGCGTGGATGTCGTGACGGAAGAAGATCGGCTGGCGGGGACCCTTCAAGTGCGACGAATCGGCGGCGGAGAGTTCCCAACTGGCGGCGGGCGTCTGGGCCGCGAGGGTGCGGGACACCAAGCCGAGGCCACCGAAGGCCATCGCCAACACCGCACCGCCGCGAAGGACGCGCAGGCGCATGTCGATCACCATTGCTCTTGAGTCAGGACCATGCAAGTGCTCGCCGCGGGAAGGGCCGTCAGGAGGATTTGTGAAATGTTTCACGAATTCAGATCGAAGGATGCTGCTCAGCGACCTGCATCGACCAAGTATAAGCGGGGCGTCATGAGAGACAATCCCACAACATCGTTTTTTCCGACCAAAACTCTCGGCATTCACGACTTCCCCCAAAAACAAGACGGCGGACCGTGAAGGTCCGCCGCCATTTGCCAAGATCGCCGCTCACCCCGCTGCCTTGCGGCGGGCGGCCGGGGTCGCCGCCGCCGCCTCGACCTGCAACCATCCCACCTTGCGCCGAGCGAACCCCAGGAAGGCCTCGGTGACCTTCCGATCCGAAAGCTCGATCCAGCACCAGCGCACCGGACCGGTCTGCTGGCCATAGCGGATGGCACTCACGATGGGTGCGGCAAGCTTCGTGAGCGCCATCGCCTGCCGCTCTTCGTTGTCGCTCACCGTGAAGGTGGAACTGATCCCGTCCTTCATCAGGTGCACCCAGCAGACGCGACGGGTCCCCAGGCCATACTCCCAGGTCCATCGCCAGGTGGCACCCATGAACCGGACATGCTCCACGACATCCGGCAGCTTCTGGAGCCCCTCGCGCAATTGACGAAACCGCTGCGCCGCGAGCGGGGGGAGGTCGCGGTACGGCGCGCTCGGACGCGGCTCCTGCCGGGCGTCGAGGTACAGGTTCGTCGCCCAATAGGCGGCGGAACGGCCCACGGCGTCTCCTGGGACTGGGAATGTCGGTCGGGGAACCCCCGCAAGATAATGGGGGACTTGCGGTTAGAGAAGGTCGTGGGTCCTGGGTCATGGGTGGGGGGACCAACAGAATTCGGTCTTGCTGAGTCTCCTAAGATGTTGATTTTATTGCACTTGACAGAATGCCAGCCAACTCTCGCAGTGACGCCCCTCACGCCTCAAGACTCAAGGCTCCCGACTCATGACTCAAGACTCAAGACTCATGACTCATGACTCATGACTCCGGACTCACGACTCCCCCCTCACGACCCCTTTCCGTTCAAAGAACCGCACCACCTCGATCCCCATCGCCCGCACCAGTGCCGCCTCCCGGTGATCGAGATCGGCGCGGTAGAGGATCTCCCGGAACGAGCGCATCACCGCCCTCGGCTGCCGGGTCTTGAAGAACTCGATCGCCTCCAGCGCCCCCTCCCAGTCCGCGAACATCCGCTCGAGCAGGTCCCCCGGCGCGCTGTCCGAGGTCCGGCGCGGCGCCTTGAGCGCCAACCCTTCCCCACCCCGCGCCACCATCACCTCGTACGCGAGCACCGCGACGGCCTGGGCCAGGTTGAGGGAACTGTGTTCCGGATTGGTGGGGATCGTGACCAGCGCCTGGCACCGGTCCAGCTCGTCGTTGGTGAGCCCGTTGGTCTCCCGCCCCGCCACGAACGCGACCGGCCCGCCCGGGGCGCGCGCCACGAGTTCGGCCGCGGCCTGCCGAGGCCGCTGGATCGAACGTTTGTGGGTGCGGCCGCGCGCGGTGAGCGCCACGGCGTAGACGCAGTCGGCGAGCGCCGCCTCGAGGGAGTCGTAATGCCCGATGGCCTCGATGACGTCGGCGGTGTTGTGGGCGATGCCTTCGATGCGGTAGGCGTCGAAGACCCGGGGGCGCACCAGCCGCACCTGGGCCAACTCGAAATTCTTGGCGACCCGGACCACGCTCGCGATGTTGACGAGGTCCTGGGGTTCGACGAGGACGACGACCGGCGCGGACAGGGGTCCGGTCACTCCTTGATGCTGTCCAGGAACGACACGTCGTGCTTCTTCGCCTTCAATCCGGCCGCGAACGAGCTCTTGTCGATCGACTTCATGTACGCCTCCTGCGACGTCACCTGCTTCTTGTCCACCAGATCCATCAACGCGTCGTTCATCGTGACCATGCCGGACTTCTTGTTGGTCTGCATGATCGACGGAATCTGGAAGGTCTTCCCCTCGCGGATGAGGTTGGAGACGGCCGAATTGGTGATGAGGATCTCGCGGGCCGCCACCCGGCCGCCGCCGATCTTCTTGCACAAGGTCTGCGCCACCACGCCCTTGAGGGACTCCGAGAGCATCACCCGGATCTGCGACTGTCGATCGGCGGGGAATTGGTCGATGATCCGGTCGATGGTCGAGGCCGCGGTCGTGGTGTGCAGCGTGCCGAAGACGAGGTGCCCGGTCTCGGCGGTCTCGATCGCGATGGCCACGGTCTCCAGATCCCGCATCTCGCCCACCAGCACGATATCCGGATCTTCCCGCAGGGCGGCGCGGAGGGCGTTCTTGAAGCCCATCGTATGGAGCCCCACCTCGCGCTGGGTCACCACGCATTTCTGGCTCTTGTGCACGAACTCGATCGGGTCCTCGATCGTGATGATGTGGTCCGATCGACTCCGGTTGACCAGGTCCACGATCGAGGCCAGCGTCGTCGACTTGCCCGAACCCGTCGGACCGGTGACCACCACCAGTCCCTTGGTGAGGTACGCGAGATTCTGGACCTCCTGGCTCAACCCCAGCTGGTCGGCGGTGAGCACGGTGGTCGGGATGACGCGGAAGACGCCGAACGGCCCCAGCCGATCGCGTCCCGCATTGCAGCGGAAGCGGGCGAGCCCGTCGATCTCGTAGGCCCAGTCGGCGTCGTTGCGTTCCTTGTATTCGCCGGCGGCCTTGGGCGTCATGATGCTCTTGAGCATCACCTCCAGCTCCGCCTCGCCGAGTACCGCGCCCTCGGTCCGATGCATCTCGCCATGGGTGCGCAGGAGCGGCGGCTCGCCGGTGCGCAGGTGCAGATCCGACGAACTGGTCTCCACCAGCTGCCGGAACAGCCCCTCCATCTTCTTGCGAGGTCCCTCGAGGTCATCGGACACGGCCCGGTACATCTGCGAGGCCCGGGTGGGGGGCGGCTGATGACCCGGTGGCGGTGGAGGGACCGGCGCTCCGCCCGAGGCCCGTACGGCCGGAGCCGTCGGCCCACCGCCCAGTCGGAGCCGGGCGGAGCCGCCGTCCTGGATGGAGAAGACGACCTGCACATCGCCGCTGGGAGACGCGTACGAGAAGCTCGCGCCCTGCCCCCCCGCCAGATCCGCCGCCGGCGCACCGGTCGCGATCTCGCGCAGGAGCGTGACGATCTGCGCCGACGTGACCGGATCCTTCGTCAGTGGACGCACGCCCGCCGCGGTCAGCAGTGATGCCGGCTTGCCGTGGGCGAGCTCGAGCGCGTCCGCCTTCTGCTCGGCGAGGACCTGGATGAACTTGTCGAGTCGGGCCATGGGGATCTCAGTCGACCGGCCGGGCGCCCCGCAGATGCGCGCGGTGGACGATCCAGGTGGCGGGGTGGGCGGCCAGGGAAAAGAACGTCCCGGCCTCATTGAGAAAATCGATCGGACGATTGTGCGTCGGCGGCAGGTCGACCGACACCAGTCCGGTCAGCACCTTGCCTCCGAGCATCTCGAGCTCAAGCCCCACCAGCTTGGTGGTGGAAAGCCGCAGCCCGCCGTCCGCAGGCGGCGGCTCGTCCGCGGCGATCAGCGCGATCTGCGCCTTCGGCACGAAGACCACTCCGTCGCCCTGCAACGCCAGGGCGGTGAAGGGCTCCGGACGGTTGAGCATCTCCACCAGCGTCTCGGGACCGTCGTGATGGGGCGATCGCCCCTGGACGAAGAGATCCCCGAGGAGGTGCGCGCCATCGGCCAGCTGGATCTCGGCCTTGATGCGTTCGGTCCTGCCCCAGTCATCCATCGGTGTCCCCGGCACAAGGGGAGGAAAAGGTCGCCCCGTCCCGCGCGAGCGGCAAGGGCGTCAGGCACATCACCCGCGGATCTCCACACCCGCACGCCGCTCCGCCCGGCGGATCGGGTCGAGATAGTCGGCCTCCTCCCCGAGCTCGGCGCGGAGCTGTGCGGTCAGGTCCCGGACCCGGGCCAGCAGCGGACCCTGGACGCCGGCCCCCTCCAGCACTCCGAGCGCGATCCCGACGTCCTTGTCGAGGAGCGCCAGACGGAACAGCCGGGGCCAGGTCCCCGTCAGCACCCGCTCGGGCACCAGCGCTTCGCTTGCGAAGGAGCGGCCGCTCGAGGCGTTGATCACCTCCACCGCCTTGCCGGCCGGGACACCTGCCTTGACCAGCGCGGTCAGGCCCTCCGCCAGCGCAAGGATGTTGACGGCGAGCAGCGCGTTGTTGACCGACTTGAGCGCGTGTCCGGCCCCGACCGGCCCCACGTGCTCGATCCGCTTGCCGAACGCCTCCAGCACCGGGCGCGCCCGGTCGAAGACGGCGTCCTCCGCGCCGACCATCACCGTGAGGGCGCCGCTCGCCGCCGCCGGCGGACCGCCGCTCACCGGCGCGTCGGCGAACGCGACCTGCGCCTCCGCCAACCGTCGACCGATGCGCCGCGATGCCGCCGGGTCGCCGGAGGTGCAGTCGAGCAGGAGCGCACCGGGCCGGAGCCCGGCCAGGAGCCCGTCGGGGCCATCGAGCAGCTTCTCGACCTCGGCCGATGTCGGAAGACATGTCAGCACCACATCCGCACCCGAGGCCGCGTCTCGCGGCGTCGCGGCCATCGTCGCGGCGTGGAGGCGAAGGAACTCCTCGCTGCGGGCCGGGGTGCGGTTCCACACCGTCGTTGGGTGGACGGCCGCGAGGCGGCCAGCGATGGGTGCGCCGAGGGCGCCGAGTCCGAGGAAACCGATGTGCATGGGTCCGAAGCGGGTGAGAGGGGAAGGGGGTGAGCTTGGAGTCTTGAGCTTGGAGTCTTGAGCTTGGAGCTAAGAGTCTGGAGCCAAGAGCCTACTACCACTACCTCGAGCTCCTAGCTCTGAGCTCCGAGCTCCGAGCTCCCCCCAACCATACCCGATTGACCCACACCCTCCAACGCCGCACCTTCTTCGGCTCGATGCGCCCCCTCACGCCCGCCCGCCTTGCGCTCGCCTTCCTGGGGGCGTTGCTGGTCCTGTTCATCATCGGGCCGCTCCTGAAGCTGCTCGTCTCCACTTCGCCGGGTGGGATCCTCACCGCGCTCCACGACCGTGAGCTGCGCGACTCGATCGGGCTCACGATCATCACCGCCACCGCGGCGACGGCGTGCGGGCTGGCCTGCGGGGTCCCGCTCGCCTGGCTCCTCGCGCGCACCCGGTTCCGGGGACGCGGATTGGTGGGCGCACTGGTCGACCTGCCGGTGGTGGTGCCGCACCCGGTCGCCGGCATCGCCTTGCTGCTCTTTCTCGGACGACAGTCCGCGGTCGGCGGCGTGCTGGCGCGGCTCGGGCTGGAATTCGTGAGCCACGCGCCCGGCATCGTTGCCGCGATGCTGTTCGTCTCGGTGCCGATCGTCGTGAGCGGCGCGCGCGAGGCGATCGCCGCGGTCGATCCGCACCTCGAACGGGCGGCCCGTTCCCTCGGTGACAGTCCCTGGCGCGCCTTCCGGCGGATCACCCTCCCCCTCGCGGGACGAGGGATCGTGGCGGCGGCGGTCCTGGGGTGGGCCCGGGCGGTGAGCGAATTCGGTGCGATCGTGATCCTGACCTATCACCCGCGGGTGGCGAGCGTCCTCATTTACGACCGCTTCACCACCGATGGCCTCGGGGCGGCGGTGCCGGCGGCGCTGGTGCTCCTGCTCCTGGCGCTCGCCGTCTTCGGGGCGGTGCGACTCCTCCAGCCCGCGGACCACCGGTGATCCGGCTCGACGGCGTTGGGATGACGGCGGGCTCCTTCGCGCTCAGGGACGTCTCGCTGGAGGTACCGGAGGGTGCCCATGCGCTGCTCATCGGGCCCACCGGCGCCGGCAAGACCACGCTGCTGGATGCCATCGCGGGACACCTCCCGCTCGACCGCGGCCGGATCGAGCTGGCCGGGCGGGACGTAACGGGAGTCCCCCCGGAAGGTCGTGGGATCGGTCTCGTGCACCAGCATTACCATCTCTTCCCCCACCTCTCGGTGCGTGAGAACATCGGCTATGGGCTCCGGGCCGTTCGCGGGGCTCCCCGCCCCGGCCAGAGCGCGCGGGTCGAGGAACTCGCCTCCATGCTCGGCCTGGCGGCGCTGCTCGATCGGGCACCGGGCGGGTTATCGGGTGGGGAGCGCCAGCGCGTCGCCCTCGCGCGAGCGCTCGCGCCGTCGCCGCGCATCCTCCTCCTTGATGAGCCGTTCGCGGCGCTCGACCCGGCCACCCGGCAGCAGCTGCGACGCGCCCTCCGCACCCTGCACGACCGGGAGCGCTTCACCATCCTCCAGGTGAGCCACGATTTCGACGAGGCGCTGCGGCTGGGCACGATGGCGGCGGTGATGGTCGAGGGCCGGATCGCGCAGTGCGGCGCGCCGGAGGAGGTGTTCCAGCGGCCGGCCACGCCCCTCGTGGCGACGCTGGTCGGGGTCGGGAACGTGCTGGCGGGGACGGTGCGCCAGGATGGCCCCGAGGAGGCCGGCCGCTTTCCCGCGGTCTTCGATACCGGCCACATCGCGCTGGCCGTGGTGGCCGACCGGGAAGGCCCGGCCCACGCGTTGATCCGGTCCGAGGACATCCTGGTGACACGGGAACCCGTCTCCGCGGCGCGCAACCAGCTGATGGCAGCGGTCGAACGGGTCCACCGCGCCGGTCCGGTCACTTACATTCACCTCACCGGCGCCCATCCCTGGGTCGCGGTCGTCACGTCCGCCTACGCGGAATCGCTGGCCCTCGCACTCGGACAGCAGGTGGCGCTCACGATCAAGGCCACGGCGATCTCCCTGCTCTGACCTGGCCCCTGCGGGCCCCCGCTCCCCGGAGGAAGTTGTGCACAGATCCATTGCCATCACCACGGTCGTCGCCTTTGCCCTCGCGTGTCGGCCCGCGGCGACACCCGCCGCCGATCCCCGCCAGGCGTCGATGTCGATCCTGACGACCATCGGCACCGATTCCACCTCCGCGATCGAGGGGCTCGCGCTCTTCAACGGACGGCTCTTCGTCGCCGACTGGAAGGATGGATCGATCTACCGGGTCGACCCCGCCAACCCCGCACCGGAAAAAGTGGGGCAACTGCCCACCAGGCCCGGCACCGCGATCCTCGGCGCAGTCGCCGATTCGGTCGGCGATCTCTTCTTTGCGCAGCCCGATTCGGGGATCATCTATCGCGTGGCGGTCGGCCGGCTGGGTGCCCGTGACTTCGACCCGCACAAGGACGTCAGCATCTTCGCCACCGGCGTCCAGCACGCGAACGGGATCACCTTCGACGCGCGCGGACACCTGTGGATCACGGGCGGTGACGTCGACGCCTTGTACGAGGTCGGTCCGGCCGGGGGTCGCGCGCGGGTGTTCGCGAAGGACTTCTCGCCGATCTCCACCGACACGACGATGCCGGTGCGCGGATACGTGGTCAACGGGGTCGCGTTCGACACCAAGGGCAACGTGTACACCCTCAACACGGGCACCGGCACCATCACCCGGATGGAGGTGAAGCCCAACTACACCCCGGGGGCCGCCACGGTGCTGGTGCAGGACCCGCGTCTCCTCGGCGCCGACGGGCTCATCGCCGACCGGAACGACGACCTCTGGGTGAGCTGCAATTACCTGAGCCGACTGGTCCGGGTGGATCCGGCCGGGACGCTCACGATCGCCGCCAGCCGGGCCGCGGCCGATGGCAGCACGCCCACCGTCGGCACCGGCACCCCGACGGCGCTCCGATTCCCCGCCGAGCTCAAGCGTGCCGGCCGGACCATCTACCTCAGCAACCTCAACTTCCCCTACGGCGCCAACGCCAAGGACCACGTCGCCGGCGCCAGCATCGCCGCGGTGCGGCTGCCGACGGGAATGTGACCGGTCGGACCCCGTGAGCGCGCGGCTGATGCACGTCGACCTCGACGCCTTCTTCGTCGAGGTCTGCCGACGCCGACGCCCGGAGCTCGCCCAGGTCGATCGGCTCATCGTGGGCGGACGTTCGCGCCGCGGCGTGGTGCAGTCGGCGTCCTACGGCGCCCGGCGATCGGGCGTACGGGCAGGAATGCCGATCGGCGAGGCGCTCCGGCTCTGCCCGGACGCCACCGTCTTCCAGGGGGAATTCGCGTGGTACCGGGAGTCATCCCGGGCGGTGGCGGCGGTGCTGGAACAGCATTCTCCGACGGTGGTAATGGCCTCGCTCGACGAGGCCTACCTCGACTTTGGCGGGACCGATCGGCTCTACCCCGTGTCGCTGTTGCCGGTGGCCCAGCGGATCCGCGATGACGTCCGGCGGGAGACCGGGCTCGACTGCAGCATCGGCATCGGCCCCAACCGGATGGTGGCCAAGGTCGCGAGCGACCAGGCCAAGCCGCGTGGTCTCCTTGAAGTGCGCAGCGGGTGGGAGCGTGGATTCCTGGCCGGGCTGCCGCTCAAGGCGCTCCCCGGCATCGGCCCCAAGACCGCGGATCGATGGCAGGAGAGGGGCCTCAGCGACGTGTGGCAGGTGCAGGACATGTCGGTCGATGCGCTGGCCCGGCTGGTGGGATCCTCGGCGGGGGAGCTCAAGTGGCGGGCCGACGGACACGGCGGGACGACGCTGACCCGGGACCGGGCGGCACGGTCGATCAGTCGGGAGACGACCCTGGTCGATGACGCGCATGACCCTGGACCGCTGGAGCCGCTGTTGACGCTCCTGACCATTCGGGTCGGCAACCAGCTCCGTGAGGAAGGCTTGATGGCGCGGACCGTGACCCTCAAGCTCCGCCACAGCGACTTCCGCACCGTCACCCGCCGCCGGACCCTGGACGCCCCGACCGATCTTGACGCCGAACTCACCGCCGTGGCCATCGCGCTCTTCCGTGACACCTTCGAGGGCGCCCGCGCCCGGCGCCAGGGCGTGCGGTTGATGGGCGTGGCGGCGTCCAATCTCCTCGAGGGGGCCGGGACCGACCTGTTCGAGGTGCCCGAACGCCGACGCCAGCGGGAGCTCACCCGTGCGGTCGACCAGGTCCGGGAGAAGTTCGGATTCGACGCCTTGACGCCGGCGCAGCTGGTGAGGTTCCACCGGGGGACGCACGGGGGGGATGGTTGATTACCTTTGGGCCGACCTTGCTCATCCAGGCGGAACGACGATGCCTTTCACCCTGCGGCGGCTGGCCCTGGCGATCGCCCTGTCGGGCGGGCTCGCCTGCTCGACCGATCCGTCGAACCACTACGGGTCCGGCGGCACCACCGGGTCCATCCAGGTGCGCGATTCCGTGACCGGCAGCCCGAGCGGGGTCGCGTTCACCGTGAATGTCGACACGCTGACCAAGCCGATCGCCAAGGGCGGGGTCGTGTCGTTCACCGGGCTTGCCCCCGGGGACTACGCCGTCAACTTCGGCGGGACGCTCGGCAACTGCTCGGTGAGCGGCGGCAATTCGCAGGCCGTCACCGTGTTCCCCGGCTATATCCAGTACCTCACATTCATCACCGACTGCACCTGACCACGCTGACCGGCCGTGACCTTCGACCGAGGAGAATGCCGATGACCCGCAATGGATGGAAGCTCTTCGCCGCGACGGCCCTGCTGGTGGGGTGCAGCGGCCCCAGCGGACCCGACTCCGCCACCCAGGCGAGCGTCAAGATCGTGACCAAGACCAGCGGGGCGAACTTCGACCCCGACGGCTACTGGATCGCGACCACCCTCAATGCATCGCGCCACGTCGGGGTCAACGATTCCACGGTCTACGACTCGATGCAATTCGGCGACCATACATTCAGGCTCGACAGCGTGGCGACGAACTGTGTCGTGGACAGCGGTGCCGTCCATACCTGGTATCTGTTCGTCGGCAATTCCAACCGGTTCACCTTCAACGTCACCTGCAGCTGAATCGGCGTCCGCGGGAGCTGCGTCCACCCGCCACGCCGACGGGTGTGACATACATTACAGCGACGTGCCGATCGCGCACGCAGAATGGTTCCGTTCCGCTCAGCGAAGCTCTTCTTTCCCCTTTCGACGACCTGCCCCGATGACACTATCCAAGTGGTGCGCCTTCACCCTGCTGGCCGCGCTCGTCGGCTGCAGTGGCGACAAGCTCCTCGGCCCCCCCGACGCTCCTGCCTGCACCGTCGGCGGATTGGTCGCCGGCCAGACCGTGGCCGGCACGCTTTCGAGTTCGAGCTGCCAAGTGTTCAGCGAGTGGGAATTTGCGCCGGAGTTCTACGAGTCGTGGACCATGCCGGTGCAGGCCGGGCACGCGTACCTGGTTCATCTCGTACCCGACACGACCGCTGCGGGTGACAGCACCGCCGCCATCCTCCTCCTCTACGCCCGGAACGCCGGCAACGACCCGACCCTGAGCGCGGCGTCGGTGGCGTACAGCCCCGCCGGGTTGAACTCGGCCGGGATGCCGGCGGAGGACATCCTCTTCGTGGCGCCCGAGAATGCCGTGGTCTCGATCCGGGTGGAGACGGCGGGAAACGACTCGCTGGTGAACGAAGTCGGCGCCTACACCCTCTCGGCGACCGAATGTGCCTCGACGCCGATTGCGGCCAACGACAGCGCCACGACGGTGACGTCATTCGCCGCGTCCGACTGCCTGGTGCACCGCACGGCCGATTCGGTTCGGTTCTTCTACTTCCCGTTCACCGGAGCGGCGACGCACAGCTACTCGGCCGCCGTGATCGTGGACAGCGGCTCGGCCGAAGTGGACGCGAATATGGCCGGACCCGCGTACGACGAGCAGTGCCGGGTGCGGGAGGATTGCTTCCACCACAGTGTGACCGTCACCGACTCCACCAATGTCTCGGGAACGGCAACGACGGCGGGACAATATGCCGCGTTCGCCGTGGTCATTGACGATGGGACGCCGGGCGCCTTCCACGTCCGCCTGCGCGATTTCGGTCCGGCGCCGGTCGCGCTCAGGGCCTCCACCTTCGGCCCGCAGAGGACCGCCCGATGAACCGGATCATCACGTTCGCCGCGGCCGCGGCCCTGGTGGCAGGCGCCTGCGGCAAGGACAGCATCGTTGAACCCACGTACGGCGACAGCTGCAGCAAGGGCACCCTGACACTGGGGGACACCCTCCACGGCGACTTACGCCTCAGCACCGCCTGCTTCCAGGACTACGACTTCTGGGCCGAAGAGTCGTCGCTCTACCAGACCTACAAGGTCCACTTCGACGCCGGGAAGGCGTACCTGATCCGGGAACAGCAGGAGGCCGATACCGGGGGCGTCAACCTGGTGGACGCGGAGCTCCAGCTCTGGACCACCGACGCCAAGGGCACCCGGGTCCCGGTGGCGCTGAGCGACGACGAGGGCGGAAGCAGCAACTTCCACTATGACTCCGAACTCTGGTTCGTGGCGCCGGCCACGGCGGATTTCAACCTCTTCGCCATGGCCTACGACGCCTCCGACTCGGGTGGGTACCGGGTGTCATTCCAGCCCTGCAACGTGGTCGCCCGTCTCGATTCGAGCGGTGTGTACGCCGGCCTCTCGCTCCCGACCTCGGGACCCTGCCTGCGTCACAAGATCGGCGACAATCCGACCGATTCGACCCAGGCGGTCCTGGCGGTGATGCAGCTCAACGCGCAGGACACGGTGACCATCACCGCCATCGCCGATTCGAGCACCTTCGCGCCGATCATGGAGGCCGGTGGACCTGGACTCGACGTGAACGCGAACATCTACACCGACAGCCGGCACGAGTACGACGTCACCGGCGCGGGGGACACCGCCCGGGTGACGTTCACGGCACCCGCCACGGGATCGTATTCGGTCCTCGTCGGGGCCACGCCGTTCGGGAACGGCGGCGCACTCAAGCTCCTCTTCGAGAAGCAACCGGCGCTCCAGACGGTGCCGCCGGTGCCGCACACGCTCAAGTTCGCGCCCGGCGCGGGAAAACTTCGCTCCGGCCGCTAGCCCGACCCCCTGTACCCGCGGCCGCTCGCCACCCGGCGGGCGGCCGTCGCGTTTCCGGGGCGGAGGTTAGCTTTGGGTCACGGAGGAACCGATGAGTCACCCCACCACGCCGGCCCCGAGGCACTCCCGGGGCGGCCACACCAGTGAACCGCTCGCCACCGAGTCCGAGGCCCGCGAGGTCGCGGAAGCGGCCCGCGAAAAAGAATGGCAGGCGCCCAGCTTCGTCCGGGAGCTCTTCGAGGGATCGTTCCGGCTCGACCTGGTGCACCCGTTCCCCGAGCAGGACCCGGCCGACATCGCTCGCGCCAAGCCCTTCCTCGATCGGCTGGAGAAGTTCCTGCGCGAACACGTCGACAGCGACCGGATCGACCGGGAGTCGAAGGTGCCGCCGGAAGTGATCCAGGGGCTGCGGGAGATCGGCGCCTTCGGCATCAAGATCCCGGCGGAATACGGCGGGCTTGGCCTCAGCCAGACGAGCTATTCCCGGGCCATCGGGCTCGTCACCAGCCAGGATGGGAGCGTCACCGCCCTCCTCTCCGCCGCCCAGTCGATCGGCGTGCCCCAGCCGCTCAAGCTCTTCGGCACCCCCGAACAGAAGAAGCGTTACCTCCCCCGGCTCGCGAAGGGCGCGGTCTCGGCATTCGCCCTGACCGAGCCGAACGTCGGTTCCGACCCCGCGGGCTTGAGCACCCACGCGGAACTCTCGCCCGACGGCACCCACTGGATCCTCAATGGCGAGAAGCTCTGGTGCACCAACGGCACCATCGCCGAGCTGCTGGTCGTGATGGCACGGACGTCGGGGAAGAAGATCACCGCGTTCATCGTCGAGGCCGATTGGCCCGGCGTCGAGGTGGTCCGCCGGCTCCACTTCATGGGATTGCGCGGCATCGAGAACGGCGTGCTTCGCTTCACCAACGTCAAGGTGCCCGTGGAGAACGTGCTGTGGGGCGAGGGCCGCGGGCTCAAGCTGGCGCTCGTGACCCTCAATACCGGGCGCCTGACCCTCCCCGCCTCCTGCGTGGCGCTGGGGAAGAAGTGCCTGGAGATCACCTGCCGCTGGGGGATGGAGCGGGTCCAGTGGGGCCAGCCCGTCGGCAAGCACGATGCCGTGGCCCAGAAGATCGGACGGATGGCCGCCGACACCTACGCGATGGAGGCGGTGAGCGATCTGTCGTCGCTCATGGCCGATGCCGGAAAGTTCGACATCCGGCTCGAGGCCGCGATGGCCAAGATGTGGAACACCGAGATCGGCTGGCGGATCGCCGATGACACGGTGCAGATCAAGGGAGGCCGCGGGTACGAGACCGCCGATTCGCTGCGGTCCCGCGGCGAGCGCCCCGACCCGGTGGAACGCATCCTGCGGGACTGCCGGATCAACCTGATCTTCGAGGGGACCTCCGAGATCATGCGCCTGTTCATCGCCCGTGAGGCGGTGGACACCCACCTGAAGGTGGCCGGCGACCTGATCGACCCCAAGGCATCCACCGGCACCAAGGTGAAGGCTCTGTTCAAGGCGGCGGCGTTCTACGGCTGGTGGTATCCGACCCGCTGGCTCGGCTGGGGACGCTGGCCCCGCTACGGCGAGTTCGGGCGCCTCGCGACCCACATCCGGTTCGTGGAACGCTCCTCGCGGAAGCTCGCCCGGACCCTCTTCCACTGCATGGTGCGGTTCGGCCCCAAGCTCGAGAAGCGCCAGGCGGTCCTCGGCCGGCTGGTGGAGATCGGGGCGGAACTCTTCGCCATCAGCGCCACCTGCAGCCGAGCGCTGGCCGAGGTGCGGAAGCATCCCGACGACCGCTCGCCGCTCGAGTTGGCCGACCTCTTCTGCCGCCAGGCCAGGCGCCGGGTGCACGACCGGTTCCACGCCGTCTGGTCCAATGACGACGTCGCGACGTATGC
>DASSGV010000065.1:0-41653 GCA_035693225.1 Gemmatimonadales bacterium
CCGCCCGATCCCCTCCACCAGCCGATCGGCGCCCACCGTGAGCGCGATGCGGAAGAACCCCTCCCCCGCCGGGCCGAAGCCACTCCCCGGCAGCGTCACCACCCCCGCCTCCTCGAGCGCACGGCGGGTGAACTCGGCCGACTTGATCCCCCTGGGCATCGGCACCCACAGGTACATCGCGCCCTTCGGCGTCTCCACCTTGAATCCGCCCTTCCGGAGTGCCGCCAACGCGCCGTCCCGGCGCCGGGTCATCTCCGTCATGAACGGGCGCACGAACTCCTCGCTCCGGTCGAGCGCCACGATCCCCGCCTTCTGGACCGCGAGCCACGGGCCGGTGTCGGTGTAGCTCTTGACCCGGGTCAGGATGCCGACGAGCTCCCTCCGCCCCACCGCGAACCCGCACCGCCACCCGGTCATCGAGTAGCTCTTGGAGAGCGACAGGAACTCGACCGCCACGTCGCGTGCACCGGGCACCTGGAAGATGCTCGGTGCCACGTAGCCGTCGAACGTCACGTCGACATACGGGTTGTCGTAGGCCAGGAGGATGTCGTACTTCCTGCAGATGGCCACGGTGCGCTCCAGATACTCCATCGGCGCGATCGCGGCGGTCGGGTTGTTGGGATAATTGAGGTAGACGAGCTTGGTCCGCCGAAGGGTGGCCTCCGGGATCGCGTCCCAGTCGAGCAGGAAGTCCTTTTCCCGCTTGAGGCCGCAGATGAGCGGCTCCGATCCCGAAAAGAGCGCCCCGCCGATGTACGCCTGGTATCCCGGTTCGGGGACCAGCACCACGTCCCCCGGAGATGCCACGCCCATCGCGAGGTGCGTCAGCCCCTCCTTGGAGCCGATGAGCGGCAACGTCTCGGTCATCGGGTCAAAGGTCTGGCCGAAGCGGCGCTCCACGAACCGCGTGATGGCCTGCCGGAACTCCGGCAACCCCTGCTGGAACCCGTACTTGTGGTACTTGAGATCGCCGAGCGCCGCCACCAGCGCATCGCGCACCGGCTGGGGCGGCATCTGGTCGGTGTCGCCGGCGCCGATGTCGATGACGTCCACCCCCTGCTCCAGCAGGCGGCGCTTGATGGTGGGGATCTCGGCGAGCGGATATCCGGGGAGGGCGTCGACGCGGGCGTTGGATCGAATGGGCATGGCAGTGGACCGGATCCTCGTCGGGGTGACCGAGTTGGGAATGTGGAAGGCCGGGCGATCACGGACCGAAGGCCCGGCACGGGCACGCATCGTCAGGATGGATGCGCATCGGCGGCACTCAACTGCCGGCGCCGACGATCCCGTGACGCGCGAAGAAATCCTCGCATTTGGTCCGGACCTCCCGCCACGGCCCGACCACCCGATCGGCGCGGGGAAGCCCATGGAGCACCTGCCGTCCGTACCGCTTGCGGACCACGCGGGGGTCGAGGAGGATGACGACCCCGGCGTCGTGGCTGGAGCGGATGAGCCGCCCGAAGCCCTGCTTCAACTTGAGCGCCGCGTGCGGCAGCAGGTAGCCGCTGAAACCGTCCTCGCCCTGCTCCGCCAGGCGCTCCAATCGGGCGGCGGTCAGCGGCTCGCCCGGCACCTTGAAAGGTAGCTTGGTGAGCACCAGCACGCGGAGGGCGCGCCCCGGCACGTCGACGCCTTCCCAGAAGGAATCGGTGCCGAGGAGGATCGCGTTCCCCAGGTCGCGGAAGCGCTGGAGGAGCGAGTCACGCGAGGCCTCGCCCTGGACCAGGAGGGGCCACCGTTCTCCCAAAACCGAACGGAGCCGCGCGGCCTGGTCCTTCAGGCTCGAGTGGCTGGTGAACAGGACGAACATCCCGCCATCGGAGGCGTGGGCCAGGTCGCGCACCACGTCCGTCACCGCCGCCGCGTGGGCCGCGGGATCCTCACGCGGATCGGGCATGTCCTCCGGGATCCCGAAGAGACACTGGTTCGGGAAATCGAACGGCGACGGGAGGATCTCGCGCACCGTGACCGGGGAGGTGTCGCCGCCAAGGCCAAGGCGGCGCTCCAGGAAATCGAACTCGCCGCCGGCCGCGAGCGTGGCACTCGTCAGCACGGTGGTCTCGAGCTTGTCGAACAGGAGCTCCCGCAGCACCGGGGCTAGGTCGAGCGGGACCGACGCCAGCGTCACGTCCTGTCCCTTCCGTCCGGCCCGCTCCACCCAGCGCACCCTGGGCTCCCCGCCCGCTACCGGCCGAAGCGAGACGTTGAGCCCGTCCGACACCGCGTCGAGCCGCCGGGCCACCGCCCGCGACTCATTCAGCAGTTGGTCGCGGCGGTCGCTGGCGGGGGCCTCGTTGAGCCGGTCGGCGATGGTCGCGAGATCCTCCCGGATCCGGCGGAACGATCCCAGCGCGCGGTCGAGCTCGTCGCCCAGGCCATCGGCCCAGACCGCATCGCGAACGAAATCATCGGTGAGCCGCAACACGCCTCCGGATTCGCTGTCGAGGCGGCCGTGGAGCCTGAGGAAGAGCCCGTCCGCCGCCCGACGCGCGTCCGCCGCCGCCGGCAGGAGGCGCTGGCGCAACAGGTCAAGGCTCGCCTGGCTCAGCAGGTCGTCGTGGCGGGCCAGCTCCTGCCCCAGCGCCGGGAGCAGCCCTCGTCCGTTCCGCTCCAGGCGGGCCAGCAACCGGCGGGTACCGCGACTCGACACCTGGGCGCCGAGGTGCGATGCGGCCACGTCCTCCAGGTGGTGCCCTTCATCGAGCACCAGGCGCCGGTAGGGGGGCAGCACCGCGGCATCCTTCCAGTTGTTGGCCGCCTGACGCACCGACAGGTCGGCGGCAAGGAGATGGTGGTTCACGACGACCACATCCGCCTCCGCCGCACGACGGCGTGCGCTGAACAGGAAGCAGCGGTCGAAGAACGGGCACTCCAGCCGGGGGCAGAGATCGGCCTCGGCGCTCACCTCGTCCCACACCTCGTGGGTCGGCGGCACCGGCAGGTCGCTGAGCGAGCCGTCGGCGGTCGTCGCGGCCCAGGCGGTGAGCTGGACCAGTTCCTGGTGCTTGTCGGGTTCCAGGAGCGAACCCTGCGCCTGGCCCGCTTGCTGCAGGCGGAGCAGGCAGAGGTAGTTGCGCCATCCCTTGAGGAGCGCAAAGCGCGGCTCCCGCTCGCCTTCGCGCAACGCCTCTCGCAGGAGCGGCAGGTCCTTGGCGACCAGCTGCTCCTGCAGGTTGATCGTGTTGGTGCTGACGACGGTGCGCTCCCCGTTGGCGAAGGCCCAGCGGATGGCGGGTACCAGGTAGGCGAAGGACTTCCCCACCCCGGTCCCCGCTTCGAGCAGCAGCACGCCCCCGTCATTGTAGCCATCGGCGATGTGGGCGGCCATGTCGCGCTGGCTCGGTCGGTCCTCGTAGCGGCCCATCGCCGCCGCGACCGGTCCGTGTTCACCCAGGAGCGCGGCGGTGTCGAGCGCGTCGATGGGCGTCAGGCGCCGATCCCGAGGGACCTCGACCACTACATACAGCTCGGAGGCCTCGTTGTTCACGATCCCGAACCCGACCCCCGCATCGTGCAGGCGCGCCGCCACGTTGAGATCGGCGATCGACGGTTCCAGCACCCCGGTGGGATGGTTGTGGAGCATCATCTCCCCGGCGACCGAGACCCCGGGAAGCGCCAGGACCTGATCCACCCTCCCCCGCGCGACGGCCCGCACGGCGGTCAACACGCCGTCGGGGTCGACGGTCGCCGTGAACGCCACCTCCCGCCCGTGCGCCTCCAGGATCTCCGCCGCCATCGCACTGCGGATCGGATCTGGGAGTCGCGGATGGGCTCGGGTCGGGACCGAGGACGACGTCACGGCGAGGCGGGAGGCGGATCCAGCACGATGAACCGGGCGTTGTCCTTCGCCACGGCACGGAGCCACGCGGTGAGCTCCCCCAGGCGCTGGGGTGCTGCAACGCCGCGCACACCGGCCATCCAGCGGGTCAGCACCAGCGTGTCACCCTCGACCTGATATCCTGAGCGGTACTCGCCGAAGGCGCTCGTCGCCGTCACGCCCTGCGGCAGCTCCGCCCGCCAGCCCGACGGCAGGACCACCCGGAACTCCCGGTAGAACGCGTCATTGCCGACCGCATCGACCGCGACGATCGGGAATCGCCGGGGCCCGTCGGGCTCTGCCTCAAGGCGGTCGGCCGTCGTCGCCAGCGAGGTGACGTCCCCGAAGGGGAGCCGGAGGTACCGGGTATCCCCGGACTTTTCGAGTGCCACGCCGTCGTGGAGCGCGAGCTTCACCTGCGGCACCGCCGCCAGGTCCTTGCCATCGAAGATCACCAGGCTGTCGCCCTTGGTCCCGGTGAACCACCCTTGGGCCAGCCGCTGTTCGAACTTGGCCCGGTCGGTGGAGTCGTACGGCGTCACGAAGGTCTGGCGCAGGTCGACCGCGCTCGATCCGGCCGCCCGCTCCCGGAAGTATCCGTTGAACACGCCCGCCGGCGACAACGTGCCGGCAACGAACAGGCTATCCACGTTGGCGATGACCGGTACTTCAGGGAAACGGATCTGCTCGGTGGACCCATCGGCATGCACGATCAACCCGAACTGTCCCTGCTCCGGGGACGGAAGTTCGCCGTACGGCCGGAACTCGGTCGTGAGGTCGGTGTACACCCGCGCAGGCCCGCGCTCCACCACGGCGATCTCGTGATCGAACTGGTCCAGCGCCGGCAGCTCGGGATCCACGTGGCCGGTGGAGCGCAGCAGGACCGGATCGGCCCGCACGCCGATCGCCTTGAGGGCGGTGATGAACAGCGTCGCCTTGTCCTTGCAGTCGCCGAATCCGGTCGTCAACACCGAGTCCGGCAGGCGGGGCCGATACCCGCCGATGCCGAAATCGATGGACACATACCGGATATCCTGGGCCACGAACCGGTGGATCGCCCGGATCGAATCGTCCAGGGTGTGCGCCCCGGCCACCAGCGCCTGCACCTTGGCGCGGAGCAACGGGGTCACCACATACCGGTCCCGCGCTAGGCCGGCGTACCACCGTCCGATGTCGCTCCAGGTCTCCGGTGAGCCGACTTTGACCCCCATCATCACCGCGTTGGTGTCGTAGTCCGCGAACGACTCCGACTTGATCCGCGACAGGTCCGCCGCGGCCCAGACCAGTTCCTGGCGCCCATCCCGGGTGGTGGACCGGCGGGCAAAATCGAGGTTGTGCTCCTCCAGGCGGAGCTTGAGCCCCGCCGGCGCCTCGACGATGTACCGCGACCGACGGGTCGTCAGTCCGTTCGAGATCGACCAACTGAGCAGGAAGTCGCCCGGCAGGAATGGCTTGGTCAACACGGTCGTGGTGCTGTAGTCCACCTCGGTGCCGACCGCGACACCGCTCAGGGAGAGGCGCAACACCTTCTGGTCCGAGTACTCCGGGTCTCCCATCTCTGCCGGGACATCGGTCACCTGCTGCTGCGAGGGACCGGCCGAGATCACCGTGCCGTCGGGACGGACCACCCGGATCCAATTGAGCCGGAAGCTTTCATAGCCCGGGTGCCAGGAGAAGGACCACTCCTGTTCCGGCTTGACGGCGTCCTCAGTGAGGATCTGGATCACCTGCCGATAGGTGCGACTGATGGTGCCGTCCCGTTCGATCCGGATGACCCCGTCATCCAGCAGATAGGCGGCCGACTCCCCGGGGTGCGCGGCGGGGTCGACGGCCAGCGCATAGATGGTGTCGGAACGGACCGACGGGTCGCCATCGGGAGTGATGACGGGCGCCTGACCGGCGAGCGGCGCGGCGACGACGGCCAGCAGCAGGAGCAGGTGGGATCGGGGCATCAGTTCGGCCGTAGGGAAGTGGAAGAAGGGTCGGGCGCAGGATGTATTATAGCGTGCGCCCGGCGCCCCGCTCACGTCTTGAGCTCACGTTTCTTCGCCGCCGGGAAGAGCACGTTGTTGAGGATCAGGCGGTATCCCGGCGAATGCGGGTGCAGCGACAGGTCGGTCGGCGGGTCGCCGATCTGGTGCTGCGGATCCTCGGGATCGTGGCCGCCGAAGAAGGTCCACGTCCCTTCCCCGCGCTCACCGTGGATGTACTTGACCCAGGGCGCCCCCGGCTCATCGGCGAGCACGGTCACCCCGGGCTTCAGCCGGTCCCGCCGGAAGGAGGTGGTGATGCCGTAGAAGTCGGGGATCACCTGGCGATGATCCTGCGTCAGCATCGTGTTGACGGGGTCGATCTTGGCGCTGAACTCGAAGAGGGTGAACGACCCGAGGGGCTGGCGCCGGGCAAAGGAATTCACCTGGTGCCCGTCGATGTCCGAGAACTCCGGCATGGTCGGGTTCATCTCGAGCTGGGCGTCCTGGAATGCCAGCGCCTGGCTCCAGTCCATCTTCGATGACGCCTGTGGATCCATCGGCGTTCCGTCGGCAAAGCTCGCCGCGATGTCCACGTGTGCGCTCGCGAGCGCCAGGTCGAGCGTTTCCGTGGCGGTGCACATCGCGAAGAGGAACCCGCCCCGTTCGACGAACCCCCGGATCCGCTGCGCCACGGCCCGCTTGGCCGCGGGCACGTTGGGGAAGCCGAGCGAATGCGCCATCGCGCCCTGGGTCCGCACCATCTCCTGGAGCCACGGCGCGTTGGCGTAGTTGAGGTAGAACTTGGAGTACTGGCCGGTGAAGTCCTCGTGGTGCAGGTGCAGCCAGTCGATCGACCGCAGCCCGTCACCCATCACCTCGGCGTCCCACACGGTGGCAAAGTCGATCCCGGCATAGCGCAGCGCCATCGTGACGGCGTCGTCCCACGGCGGGGCGTCGGGCGGGACGTAGACCGCCACCCGCGGCACCTTCTCGAGCGGGATCGCATCGGCATTCCCGCCCGCCATCCCGCCTTTGATCCCCGCCACGTCGGCATCGGAGACCGGTTCCACCCGCACTCCGGTCAACCCGGCGTCACGGATGGTGGCTGGATCGGACGGGAGCAGGAATGACCCGCCCCGGTGGTTGAGCAACCACTCCCCCTGCCCGCCCCGCTGCAACACCCGAAAGGTGACGCCGTAGGCCTTCAGGTGATCGGTCTGCGTATCGTCCATCGGCACCAGGATGTGATCGGTCGCGCGGGCCACCCACCCGCGCATTCCCGCCGGCAGCGCCCCCGCCACACCGAGCATCGCGGCTCCGCGCACGAACTCCCGCCGCCTCACGTCGACGCCCCGGTGTCAGGGCCCTGGAGTTGCTGCAGGAGGCGCCGGGCCTCCGGGACGACCGCCGCCGCCGGCCAGGTCAGGATCAGGTGCTCGAGTGACAGTATCGCCTCGGCGTTCCGTCCCGCTGCCGCCAGGAAATGCGCCAGCGCATACTCGGCCGCCGGTGAGGTCGCCGCGACGCTGTCCCTCACCGCTCGACGCAGCCAGCGATCGGCGGCACCGGTGTCGCCGCGGGCCACCGAGATCTCGCCGAGGACCAGCGCCATCTCCGCCCCCCCTTTGGCCGGCGCGAGGGAATCGACCAGCGGTGCCAGCGAACGCACCGCCGCCGCCGTGTCCCCCCGATCGAGCGCCCAGAGCCCGGCGCCCAGGAGTGGCAACGTGTCTGCCTCGATCGGCTGAAGCAACGCCAGGAGCCGGATGCGGTCGGTGGCGTCGGCCCGGTCCCCGGCGAAGGGGCCCGCCCATTTGAAGGCCCGCCGGGCATTGGCCAGGTCGCCCTTATATAGGAAGAGGCGCCCCTGGACCGCGGCCGTCTCGACCGAGCTGTCGGCGGTCAGGATCCGCTGGGCCCGGTCAAGATCGCCGGCCTGGGCGGAAGCGAGCGCCAGTTGCCGGCGGAGCTGCCGCGCGTCGTCGAGGGCAAGGCCGGCGGGGGGATGTTCGAGCTGGCGGGCGGCCTCGTCGAGATCGCCGTCGCTGATGAGCACGCCGATCACGATGCGCGCCGCGCCGGGGCCGAGCGCGGCACCGGCGCCCGGATCGGCCAGGACGGCGGCGAGCATTCGACGCGCCGACGGTCGATCGCCGCCATCGGCATAGGCCCGTGCCGCTTCGAGACGCAGCGACGGAATGGCGGGACCCGCCTGCCGCGCGGCGAGCAACTCGAGCGCCCGCCCCAACGCCACCCTCCCGGCGGGTGATGTAACCCGGCGGAGCTGGCCGACCAGTTCCCGCAGCAGCGTGACGTCTCCTCGACCGGCGTCGAGATCCACCTCGATCCGTTGGATGGCACCGGCGGCATCTCCCCACGCGGCGGTGAGCAGTGTCCCGAGCGATCGGCCCGACGGCCCCGCACTATCGAGCGCCCCGAGGATACCGCTGCGTATGGCCGCCGCCGCCGGCGCGAGCGCCGTCACCGCGGCCGGGCGCATCGCCCCGAACCGGGCGGTGGCCCGGGCCCACTCCGGCGCCGCCGCGATGAGGTCGCCATCGAGCGTTGCCGCCTGCGCCAGCTCCACCGCAAAGCTGGTGCTGTCGCCGCTCGCGACCCTCCCCGCTTCGTAGGCGCGCCGTGCGGAGGCGGGGTCGCGACGGGCCAGGAGCAGGTCGCCCCATTCGCGGTACGGTGCCAGCCGGTCGGGATCGATCCGCGCCCACTGCGCCACGATGCTCCGTGCGCTGTCGGCGTTTCCCGCCGCAGTCCACGCCCGCAGCGCTACATCGAACACCGCCGGCGTCGGATCGGCCCGGAGCACCGGCGCCAGCAGGGGCCCGAGTTCACCCTCACGGCCGAGCGGCGCCAGCGAGCGCTCCAATCCCAGGAGCGCAGGGAGGCTCCTGGGGTCGCGGCCCAGCACGCCCTTGTAGGCATCCACCGCCGCCGGGAACGAACCACGACGCTCGAGGTCGAAGGCGTGCGCGAGCGAGGTATCGGCCTGGGCGGCCAACCGGCCGGCGCCCAGCGCGAGGACCGCCGCCACCGCCAGGGCTCTCACAGTCCCCCCGCCATCAGTCGCCGGAAATAATCCGCCACCAGGCGTCGCTCTTCCGGCGAGTAACGCGCCAAGTCGTTCCAGTCCGGCACCCGTATTGCGCCCGCGCCGGGAAGGTGACGCAGTGCCGCAGGGACATACGCGCTGTCGCCCACGGCCACCTGGCTCACCCGCGGATGATCGGGATCGTCCTCGTTCCCTTGCAGGGTGCGGCCCGCATCGAGCATCCGCCGAAAGAGCCGCTGCTGGCGCTCGACCATCGGCCGATCCAGCACCCCGCCCTGCAGGCGTCGCGCCAGATCCTTGGCCTCCTCCGCCAGCGCTCCCGCACCGGGGATCTGCCCGTCGGCCCGGAGCCGCTCGAGCGCATCGGCGATGGCGCGTTCGCGCCCGCCGAGTGCCGCGATCGCGGGCCCCGCGGAGCCGCTGCCGAGCGAGGGGAGAAGTCCCTCTGCCGCCTGGCCCAGGCTCCCCTGTTGTCCCGCCAGCGCCTTCATCTTTGCCATCGCCTCGGCCATCCCCGAACCGGAGCCGGATCCTGCCACGTCGTCCCGGTTGCGCACCAGGAGATAGGCCGCCGCGTTCAGGCCATCGACCGCATCTCCCGCGTGGGCACCACCCAGCTGCAGGTCAGGGACGCCGTTCGACAGCGCGTCGAGCGACTTCTGCATGTCGAGCATCGCCTGCACCATCGACACCGCGAGCTGCGGTGACACGATCGCGTTCCGGCCCGAGGCCTGCTGCAGCTGGGTGATGACCCGCTGGGTCCCTTCGATGATCGCCGCCTGGCGTCCGCGAAGCGTCGCCGCCGGCACGCCGCGCGTGAACATCCCACTCAGGTCCAGTTCCGAACCGGAGAGCCGGGCGGTCTCGGTCAGGGCACGGTCGAGCGCCGCAGTCACGTCAGCGCGCCATTGCGACTGCAACGCTTTCCGCCGCTGGGCGAGCCCGTTGGCGAGGGGCGAAAGCTTCTGCTCGGCGGATCTCCCCTTCTCCTGGGCCGCGCCGGCCTGACCCTTCCCCGCCTGGTCCGCCGCGTCCCGCATTTCGGAGGCCGCGGCGTGCGCCTGATGGGCGGCATCGACCAGGGCGGAATCCTGTCCATCCTGCGCCACCCGTGCCGCGACCGCTGCGAGCCCGGCAGCGAGTGAGTCGGCTTGATCGGCGAGCGAACGCTCCTGCCCGGCGGCCGATGCGGGCCGCGCCGCCGCGACGGTCGTGTCCCAAGCCGACTGGCGCCCGGCAAGATCTTCGGCCCGGGCGCCCAGGTTGGCGAGGTCCCCTTCGACGGCAGCGCGGCGGAAGAGCTCGCGGCTCCGCTCCAGCGCCGCACGCAGGTTCGATTGCTGCGCGCTCAAGTCCTGCAATGCGCCGCGCGTGCGGTCGGCGTCGAGATCGTGGATGGCCTGCTGGAGGTCGGCCAACCGCTGTCGAAGCTCCGGGGTCAGCGCACGATCCAGCTCCTGGCGGATCTGCTCCAGTGCTCTCTGCCAGGCGGGATCCGCGATCCCGGCCGCTGCCGCCTTGCGTTCAAGCCCGGATACCGCGTCACGGAGACCTTCGGCCTGACGTTGCAACTGCGCCTGGGCCGCCGCGACCGCCGAGGCCCGGGCGGCCGCGTCGAAGCTCAGCGAGGCGCCCCCGGTGCGGGCGTCGGCGGCATCGACCCGCGCCCGCTCGTGCGCCAGGTCCTCGGTCTGGCGCGAGAGCGACTGCCCGGCCGCTGCGACGGAATCGAACCCGGAGCGCACCGAGGCCGTCGCGGCCTCGGTCGCGGCGAGCGCCTCCGCCAGGGTCGCCAGCCGGAACCGGTACTCCCGCGAACGGGCCCGGTGTGCGGCTGGCGCGTCATCGGTGGCCCACGCCACCACGATCACCGTGTCCCCCGGGAGGAACCCACGGCCGCGAAGGTCGAGGGCCCACGGCAGCGTCACGTGGTCCGGGTCTCCCGCCGGCAGCGCCACCTGCTCGGTCCGGGCATCATCCCCCCGGCGCGACCGCGACTCCACCTCCAGCCGGGCGATGCCGTGGTCGTCCCGCGCCTCGATCAGCATCGCGACCGGGCGGTCGATGCCGACCACCGTATCGGCGCCGGGAACGGGGATATCGACGCTCGGTGCGGAATCCGGGATGACGCGGACCGGGATCGAGATCGCCGCACCGGTCAATGGCGACCCCGCGACGGTCCTGAGCGCGAGCGCGTAACTCCCGGAGCGTACCGGCGTGAATGTCGCGCTGAAATCGGCGCCGCGAGGATGGACCTCGGCCCGAAACCCGTCCGGCCCCGACCACGCGCCGCCGGCCAGTGCGGCGGTCGCCTGGCCTCTGGTCACGAGGCGGGTACCGGCCGGAAGTGGCAGGGTGTCGCCATCGAGCGGCACCGGCCCGGGATCGAGGTGGAGGTACGCCGGATATTCCGCCGTCACGGTCACGGTGCCCAGGAAGGCCGGCACCCGTACTCGCACCACAAGAGTGTCGGAACTGCGCCCGCCGGCCACGGCCCGGGCGTAGAGGTCGGTCGTGAGCGGTTCTGTCACCACCTGCCCTCGTCCGGCGGCGTCGAGCGCAATGGCGGTGGCCCGCCACGATTCACCGGGTGTGCGGAGCCAGAGCGTGGCCCCGCGGCGATCATCGGCCTGCACGTCGACGGTGACACGATCTCCGCGGTCGACGGTGGTGGCGTTCACGGCGATCCGCACCGGCGCCACCACCGCGTGGATCGCGTGCCGCGGGCGCCAGAGTGCCGCCGCCGCGCCGTCGAGCGGCCGCGACCAGAGCAGGAGCGCGACACCCACAACCGCCCCGATGACCGCCACTCCGTTCAGCCGTCGGGTCCGCTCGGTGAGGCGGCGGATGACCGGGGCGGCGCGCTCCTGCAGCGCACCGGCGGCAGCGCGATCCGCCGACCCGAGCAACGATTCACTCACTCCCACGGCCGGTGCGCCCAGGAGCGCGCCGAGCGATCCGCGGCGCCATTGGCCGGTGGCCTCGAGGAGCTCGGCGATGTGCGCGCCGTCGGTCCGTCCAAGCCGGCGGCGCACCTCCCACACGGCGCCGATCACCACGATGATCGCGAGGGCCCACGTCGCCAGGACCCAGAGCGGTCCCGTGGCGGCGCCGAGCCGGAAGGCCCACGCCACTGCGCCGAAGAGGAACGCCAGGGCGGCGATGGTGGCGGCACCCACGGCCAGGAAGGCGTGGCGACGGACCGGCGCCGCCAGCGCCGCCAGCGCCGCGCGGGTCGGACGGTCCGTCATCCGGCGTAGCCGACGGCGTAGGCAAAGAGGTTGACGCCCATCTCGAGCGCCGCCTCCCGCTTGGCCGGAGGATCGTGGTGCACATCGGGATCCTCCCACCCATCCCCGATGTCCGACTCATAGGAGTAGTAGAGGACGAGGCGCCCGTGGAGGAAGATCCCGAAGCCGCGGGCCGGAAGGCCGTCGTGCTGGTGGATCTTGGGGATCCCGTGCGGCAGGTCGTAGATCAGGTGATAGATCGGATGGTCGAGCGGCACATCGACCAGCGGGATGTCGGGAAAGAGTCGGGCGACCTCGCGCCGCACCGAGGGATCCATCCCGTAGCTGTCGTTGATGTGGAGGAAGCCGCCGCGCTGGAGGTAGAGGCGCAGCGTGGCGAGGTCCTGGTCGCTCCAGTGGATGTCACCGTGGCCGGTGGCGTACAGGTATGGGATCGACCAGAGCGCGGGATCCTGGAGGGTGACCGTGCGCTCGCGGAGTTCCACCGGGAGGCCGGTCCGGGCCCGGATGGCGGCGAGGAGGTTGGGCAGGGCCGACGGATCGGCATACCAGTCGCCGCCACCGTCGTAGTGCAGGCGGCCGATCGTGAGGTACGGCATCGGCCCGGGACGGCCCGGCGCGCCCCCGTTCGTCCCCAGCACGAAGGCAATGATGATGGCGAGGATCACGACTCCCTGGAGAGCTCCATCACGAGGCGGTACACGTCGTTGCGCGGCAGCCCGAAGCGCGCCACCAACTCGGCCACCACGTCCTTGGTCGTCCGACCGGCGCCGACCAGCTCCCGGGCCGCGGTGCGCACCAGTTCCGGATCGACCACCGGCACAGAGTCCGGCGCACCGGCCAGGACCAGCGTCACTTCGCCCTTGGGCTCGTGGTCGGCATAGTAGGCCGCCAGATCCGCGAGCGATCCGGCCCGAAGTTCTTCGTGGAGCTTGGTGAGCTCCCGCGCCACCAGCGCCCGTCGCCCGGATCCGGCGGTGCGGCCCAGGTCGGCCAGCAACTCAGCCAGCCGGTTGGCCGCTTCGTAGCACACTATGGTATCTGCGCTGCGAGCGGCACTGCCCAGCCATCGCTCCCGTTCCGCACCCTTGCGTGGCGGAAAGCCGAGGAAGGCGTATCGGTCGGCGGGAAACCCCGACACCGAGAGCGCCGTCGTCACCGCCGATGCACCCGGGATGGGGACGACCGGAAGCCCGGCGGCACGCACCGCATCCACCAGCAGCGGACCCGGATCGCTCACGCCGGGGGTTCCGGCATCGGTCACCAGTGCCACGTCCTCGCCGCCCCGGAGGATCGCGATCACCTCGTCCACCCGGCCCCGGTCGGAATGGGCGTGGAAGCTCAGCAATCTGGGATGGGCGTCGAGATGGGAGAGGAGGCCGCGCGTCCGACGGGTGTCTTCCGCCGCCACGACCGCGACGGCACGGAGGGTGTCCGCCGCCCGCTGGGTCAGGTCGCCGAGGTTGCCGAGCGGCGTGGCGACCACGTAGAGGGAGCCGGGAGCGGGCGTTACCAGTTCACTCGCCACGGTAAGCGGTCGTAGAAGCCAGCGGCCTGCAGCACGTAGCGTTGGTCCTTGGTGGCCTGCTTGAGCACGCGGAGCGCCGCACCGGGTGCCACGACCTCGATCTCCTGCAGCAGCTGCGCCACCCAGGCGGCGAGCGCCGTGGTGAGCGCATCACCGGTGACCGCGATGGCGGGCCCGGCGCCGTATTCCGGGGCGGTGAGCAGCTCGATGCCCGGGTGCTGCTGGCGGAGCACGCCGCTGATCCGTTGGTGCTTGCGGACGCCGTCGACCGGCAGTTCCTGTTCGACGCCGGTGAGCACACGGGTATGGATCTCCCGGTAGAGCTTGACCTGCGCCGGGAGCGCCTGCAGGGGGATCTCCGTCAACGCGGGGATCTCGCTCGCCACGATCGCGGGCGGCACACGGTCGGCGCCGGGCTTGAAGAGCGACTCGACGTAGGCCGGCATCGGGACCCCATCCGGCCGATCGCAGCAGTACCCGTTCCGGTACGCCCCCTCGACGAACTGGAAGTAGTTCACCCGACCGTTGGAGATGAACTCGATCACCCCGCTGTAGGATTCGGCCTCGATGGCGTTGAAGAACTCCTTGGGCTGGCCCGGATCGACGAACCGCACCTTGGCCGGTCCTGCGCACGCGCCGAACATCCACGCCAGCTGCTCCAGGGGGGCGCGACCGAAGCTCAGCACCCCGCGCTCCGGCTCCGCCTGGATGCGGCGCAGCGCCTCGGCGATGGGGATCACCGTCCGGCCGTCGGGTCGCAGGCTCGCCGCGTTGACGACCTCGCCCCGCCGGAGGAAGAGCACCACCACCTCATCGGGGAGGTAGCCCACCAGCCAGGCGTCGACCTGGCCGTCCCGGTCGCGCTTGGCGAACGACATCACGTTGTCGAGGTGGATGAAGGCGATGCGGGTGTGGGTGATCATCGGCCCCGTCGTCGGGAAGACGAGGTCGAACAGCCGCACTGATGTCTGCAGGAGGCGGGCGCTGCTCGCGCGCATGGAGCCCTCGAAAGGCGGTGCGGCGAGGGGTCGCCGCACCGTGATGGCCCGGGTCAGGCCAGGTGCTGCTTGATCTTCGCGTCGAGCTGTGGCTTCGGGACCGCGCCCACCACGGTGTCCACGTGCTTGCCATCCTTGAAGAACAGGATGCTGGGGATCGACCGGATGTTGAACCGCATCGCGGTCTTCTGGTTCTGGTCGACGTCGACCTTGGCGATCCGCGCCTTGCCGGCGTAATCCCCCGCCAGCTGCTCCAGCACCGGGGCCACGGCCAGGCACGGCCCGCACCAGGTGGCCCAGAAGTCGACGAGGACCAGGCCCTTGCCCTGGGCGACCTCGCGATCGAAGGTGTCGTCGGTGACGTGCGTGAGGTGTGTCATCTGCTCCGTTCCATTCGTGGCGGTCCGGGCGCCCTCGTGGGGCGTTGCCGGGCCGGTTATCGTTGTCGCGTCGGTCGATGCGCCGGGCACCGGCGCCTGCCCCGCCGCCCTGGAGACCCCAACCGTGTCCCGTACCACTGAGATCGCCCACGTCGGCGTTGCCGTCCCGGACCTCGAGGCCGCACTCCACTTCTATCGCGACATCCTCGGGATGACGCCCCGCCCCCCGGAGGCGGCCGACGGCGCCACGATCGTCTCCCTCAGCTTCGGAGCGACCGACATCGAACTGCTGGCGCCGCGGGAGGCCGGGAGTCCGGTGGCCAGGTTCCTGGAGAAGCGGGGCCCCGGGATCCATCACATCTGCTACCGCGTCCCCGACCTGACCGCCGCCCTCGAACGCTGCCGAGCGGCCGGCTACCAGCTCATCGATCAGGTGCCCCGGACCGGTGCCCACGGCAAGCGCATCGCGTTCGTGCACCCCAGGAGTACCGCCGGCATCCTGCTCGAGCTGACCGAATAGGGCCGTACGACCCGTGCTACCAGAACACCGGCCGGTTCCCGACCCCTAGTTCGAGCTGCTCGGAGCGCAGGGCTTCTCGGGATTGCCGGCGGCGGTCAGGTCGATCGACTCCACCAGCCAACCATGCTTGACCTTCACGACCGTGATCGGAATGGTCTTGGTGCACCCGCCACGCACCAGGTCCATGGTCACCTGGCGGTGCGTCTGGTCGTTGACGAGCGACTGATCGCCGGTGATGGTGTACGTGCCACCCCGGAGCCAGAGCTGCATCACGGTGACCCGCTTCTCCCAGTCCGCGGGCTGGCCCAGCACCGCGGCCGCCCCCTTCGACGTTCCCCACGCACTCCCGATCCGGATGATGTTGCTGTCGGCCACGCCGGCCATGAATTCCTGGACCGCACCGGTCGCCGATGCTGCCGGCGGGACGGCCCCGGGCGTCGCACCGCCACCGTGGCCGCCACACGCCCCGACTGCCACCACGGCGAGAAGACCCAGCACGCTGCGTGAGGTCACGGTTCATTCGCTCCGAGTGGGGGAATGCGTTCAAAGGTAGTGAGTTACGGTAACGCAATCAATCGGAGGTCCGGGTAGAAGAGCCCCCGCACATCACCACTCCCCGCGATCCCGCTACACTTCAGCACGGCACCACGCCGACGCCGCGGCCCACTCTCCCCCTGACCCGCTCCCCGATGCCTCACGCGCCCCGCCTCTACATCAACATCGACCACGTCGCGACCCTGCGCGAAGCGCGGAAGACCGACGAACCCGATCCGGTCATCGCGGCACGCATCGCGGAGGACGCCGGCGCGGACGGGATCACGGTCCACCTCCGCGAGGATCGCCGTCACATCCAGGATCGGGACGTCGAGACCCTGGCGGCCGGGGTGCGCACCGTGCTCAACCTCGAACTCGCCGCGAACGGCGAGATCATCGACCTCGCCTGCCGGCTCCGCCCCTTCCAGGCGACGCTGGTGCCCGAGCGCCGGGAGGAGGTCACCACCGAAGGGGGGCTCGACCTCGTACGCGGCGGCCGTGCGCTCGCCCGTGCCTGCGAGCGACTTGCCGCCGCCGGGTGCCGCGTCTCCCTGTTCATCGACCCGACCCCCGCGGCCATCGACGCCGCCCATGCACTGGGCGTTCCCGCCATCGAGCTGCACACCGGTCGATATGCCGCCGAATGGCGCTCCGGCGGTGCGGCCCTGGACGAACTCCGACAGGCCGCGGGATCGGCCCGCGCTCGTGGGCTCGCGGTCCACGCCGGCCACGGGCTCACCTACGAGAACGTGACGGCGGTGGCCCGGATCGCGGAGATCGAGGAGCTCAACATCGGGCACAGCATCGTGAGTCGGGCCGTGCTGACCGGCCTCGATGAGGCGGTGCGGCGGATGGTCGCCCTCGTACACGACGCCCGCCGATGACCGGTTCGGTTGACCCCACCCCGGGCGTCCCCTACACTATTGCATCTGTCGCCGTCCGCACCACCCTTCCTTAGAGGTCGGGATGACCAACCCGCTGGGGATGCTGGACTATTTCGCGATGGAGGCGGGTGAGTACCTCGACCGCCTCCGCGGCCTTGTGGCGCCGGCCGAACCGCCGGCAGGCCCCGAGCTGGTGCGCTTCGCCCGCGCGCTCCGCGGCAGCGCGCTGATGGCCAACCTCCAACCGATCGCACGAGCCGCCAACGGATTCGAAGGACTGGCCCGGGCGCTGCGCGATGGCCAGCGCGTCTGGGATCCGGCCACGCGGGCCGCCGCCGCCCGCGCGGTCGACACCCTTGCGGGCTTCGTCCAGCGTGCCGGCACGTGGACCGAGGCCGACGGCGCCCAGGCGGAAGGTCTTACCCGGGAACTCGAGGCACTCGCCGGTCCGGCGGCGACGCCGTTCCGGGCACCCAGCGGCTCGACGGCCGCCATCGGTGCCGGGCTCGATGCCGGCGCACGCGCCTTCGCGGCCCGGGAAGGCGCACTCATCGCGAGTGCGTTGGGCCAGGCGGCCCAGGCGCTCCGCACCGCACCACCGGCCAGGGACGCGATGGCGGCACTCCTCCGCCGGATGCAGCCGCTGCGCGGCCTCGCCGCACTCGGCGACCTGCCGCCGCTGCGCGATGTGCTCGATGCGGTCGACCGCGCGGTCGGCGAGCTGGGCCGACTCCCCGCCGTCCCCAACGGCGCCGCCGACGCCTTCGAGTCCGCCGCCCAGGCACTCACCCGCGCCGCCCGCGACGTGACAGAACGCGGCGTCCCGGAGCCCGACAGCGAAGAGGCGCAGCGCTTCGCCAAGCTCCTGCTGCAGTCGTTCGCGCCGGCCGGCGCCGCAACGCCTATCACGACGCTCCTGGCCGAGGGCGCCGGCATTCAGCCCGGCACCCCGCCCGCCACCACCGCGCCCCGCGCCGACCACGTCGAACTCATCAGTCACGGCGAGTTCCTGAGCCAGGCCGCCGACGAACTCGACCGGGCCCGGTCGAT
Source organism: Gemmatimonadales bacterium (assembly GCA_035693225.1). GTDB lineage: Bacteria > Gemmatimonadota > Gemmatimonadetes > Gemmatimonadales > GWC2-71-9 > CAMLHU01. The sequence continues at coordinate 18,003 of DASSGV010000065.1, forward strand.
CGCCTCGCGTGACCTCCGGCTCTACACCATCGCCAGCTCGCTCCGCGGCCTGGGCGACGCGCCCGGCGACCGCATCGCCGATTTCGCGGGCCTGGCGCGCGACCTCATCGCCCACGGGATGGCGGGAAGCGCCCAGCAGGATTTTGCCGGTGCCCTCCGCAATGCGGGCGCGGCGCTGCAGGCCATTCCTGCCACCGGTCCCGATGCCACGCTCGCCACCGCGCTCAATGCAGTCATCAGGGACCTTCTCGCCTTGGGCCAGGAAGCGGCGACACCTTCGTCCGCCGCGGCCCCCGCAGCCGTGCCGGCGGCCGACGACCTCGCGCGCTGGATGGGAAGCGTTCCCGCCGCGGCACCGGTGCCGGCCGCCTCAACCACGCCGATCGCCCCGCCGCCCAAGGCACCCGAGTTCCACCCCAGCCCCGCAGCAACGACCCCGGAGGTGGATGGTGTGATGGCGCTGGCAATCCCGAGCGGATGGTCCGAGTCAGCGGACGGCCTGGCAGGAAGCTTCGTTGCGTACGCCCGACTCACCCGCGAGGGGAGGAAGGTGTCACCGTCGATCGATGCCTTGATCGCGGGCGCGGTGATCGAAGCGCCGCCGGCCCCGACGCCGGTTGCACCCGCACCGGTGGCGCCCCCCTCGATGGCCCCGGCACCGATGCCCACCCCCACACCGATGCCCCCTGCCGCCGCGCGGTCAGAGGCCGTGGTGGACATCAGGACGCTCTGCTACTCGGGGCGCGCCGCGCTTGCCCGCGCGCTCGACGTTCGCCGCGAATTGCAGGATGTGTTGAGCGGCCGCGGCGGCGCGATGCGTCCCATCCTCGATGAGCTCCTCGACCTGATCGAGCTGGCCGCCCAGCCCGACGCCTGAGCCGGCGATGACCGTCGCCAGCACCCCGACCAGCCGCCTCGGTCGCCGCGGGGCCATCATCGCGCTCGGCATCATCGTCTCCGCCGGCGCACTCTGGTGGGCGCTCCGCGGCGTGGCGTGGGGAGACATCAAGGCCCGCCTCGACGATCTCCATCCCTGGCTCCTCCTCGCCGCCGTTGCCGTCGCGACCATCACCTTTCCGATCCGCGCCTGGCGCTGGAAATACCTGCTCCAGAGCGATGCCGGCCACACCCTCCCCTGGTCGGCGCGCTGGCATCCGGTCGCGATCGGGTTCATGGCCAACAACGTCCTCCCCGCCCGCCTGGGCGAGATCGTCCGGTGCTACACCGTGAGCCGCCTGGCACCGGTCAAGTTCACCGCGTCGCTCACGTCGGTCGCAGTGGAGCGGGTCTTCGATGCGCTCACCCTCGCGGGACTCTTTGCCATCGCACTCCTCGGACCCGGCGTCCCGCAGGGGATGGCGATCGCCGGCAAGGTGCGCTTCGTGGGGCTTGCAGGAGTTGTTGCGTTGATCGTGCTCACCGCCGCGGCGTTCCGGCCCGAGTTGGCGGAACGGGCCTTTCGTGCGTGCCTCCCTCGCGGACGGGTCACCGATCGACTTACCGCTCTTTTCCGCGGACTGCTCGACGGCCTGACCGCGCTGCACGACCCGCGGCGGCTCCTGCCGGTGATCGTCGGCTCGGTGCTCCTCTGGGTGGTGAACGCCTGGGGCTTTGCGCTCGCCTTCGCCGCGTTCGGCCTGCCGGGAGACCTCTGGACCGCGCTCATCGTGCAGACCTTCGTGGTCTTTGCGGTGGCAGCGCCATCCACTCCCGGATATGTCGGCGTCCTGGAACTGGCCGTGGTCGCCGCCCTGGCGCTGTACGGCGTGCCGAAGGACGCGGCCTTCGCCGCGGCGGCCACCTACCACGTCACCACCTTCATCCCGATCATCATCCTCGGCGCTTGGTCATTGGCACGCACCGGCCTATCCCTCGGCGAGCTTCGCGCCGCCTCTGATCTGCCGGCGGCCACATCGTGACCGATCACGTCAATGTCAGTGCCCCCGCCAAGCTCAACCTTTTCCTCCGGGTGCTGGCGCGTGAGGCCGACGGATTCCATTCGATCGAGACCCTCTTCTGCCGGCTCGACCTCGCCGACGAGCTCACCGCCGAGCGCCGACCTGGAAGCGGTGTGACGATCGAAGTATCGGGCGCCGACACCGGTCCCGAGGCGGAGAACCTCGCCGTGCGCGCGACGCAGCTGGTGCTCGAAGCGACCGGTCATCGCTTCGGTGTCCACTTGACGCTCACCAAGCGAGTCCCGGTCCAGGCCGGACTCGGCGGCGGCTCGAGCGATGCGGCCGCGGCCCTCAACGCCGTGAACCAGCTCGCCGGCAACGCGGTCCCCCGCCACGAACTGCTCCAGTTCGCCGCCCGCCTCGGCAGTGACGTGCCGTTCTTCACCGCGGGGGCACCGCTGGCACTCGCATGGGGCCACGGTGAGCGGATGCTGACGCTCCCGGCCCTGCCCCAGGCGCCGGGGCTCCTGGTGATCCCCGAACGCGGCGTCCGGACCAGTGACGCATATCAGTGGGTCGATGCAGCGCGCGATGGGATCGGCCGGCGGGGCTCGGTGGCACTCGATGGCGCGAGCCTCTCCACTTGGGGGGACATCGCCCGGATGGCCGGGAACGACTTCGAGTCGCCGGTCTTTGCCCGATTGCCGGAGGTCCGGGCCGCGTTCGAGGTGCTCGCCACCACCCACCCGCTGGTCTGCCGGATGAGCGGCTCAGGCTCAGCACTCTTCGCGATCTACCGCACCCCGCGCGATCGCGACGATGCGAAGATGATGATGGGCCGGAAGCACGGGGCGGTGGTGGAGTTCCGGACGGCGTAGGGGGCAAGCAGCTCCTCTCATGCCTGGAAGTGGGGGGCTGGCAACTGTATCGCTCAATCGATACATTAGCACTGCACCCTACCTTGGATCGCCAATGTCTTTCGCTGTCGAGACCGCCGGGCTCCGCTATAGCCCCGGCAGCGGCTTCGAGCTTCATGCACTCGACCTGCACATCCCTCGCGGAACCATCTACGGCTTCCTCGGTCCCAACGGAAGCGGCAAGACCACCACGATCCGTCTCATCCTCGGCCTTCTTCGCCCACTGGCGGGGCGGATCACCGTCCTCGACCGGACCATCCCTGACCACTCGTCGCAGGTCCTTGCACGGATCGGGTATGTCCCCGAAGCCCCGCACTTTGATCCCACCCTCACTGTCCGGGAGATCCTCCGTTTCCAGGCGGCCTTTTACCCCTCGTGGGATCACGCTTGGGCCGAGAATCTCCTCGCCCAGTTCGAGCTCGATGACCGCAAGCCGTTCGGTGCACTCTCCAAAGGTCAGAAGGCGAAACTGATGATGCTTACGGTGCTGGCCGAGCGCCCTGAGCTGTTGATCCTCGACGAACCGACCGACGGGCTCGACCCGGTAGCGCGACGGGACATCCTCGCCGCCCTGCTCGAGTACGTCACCACCGGCACGGCCTCGGTCCTCATCTCGAGTCACCTGGTCCACGAGCTCGAGCGGATCTGCGGCTGGGTGGGAGTAATGGACCAAGGGCGGTTGGTGACCGAGAGCTCGATGGAGCGGCTCAAGGATGGGATGAAGCGGCTCACCATCGCCAACGCGCCCACGGAGCTCCCCGAGGCGCCGTTCCGCCTGCTCTCTCGCAAATCGGTGGACGGAACGGAGACGTGGACGGTCCGAGATTGGGAGCCGGCGATGACGCGCTGGTTCCCCGAGCACAGCATCGAGTTGCGCCGTGTGGTCGACCTCGACCTGGAAGAGGGATTCGTCGAGCTCCTCCGTGCGTTCCGGGTCGAACGACAGCTCGGGGCCCTCTGATGTTCCGCGTCATGCTCCAGGCGCAATGGAAATGGTGCCGCCTCGTCATCGCGGCCGGGGTGTGCGCCGGCGCGACGCTTCCGCTCCTAGCCTTGCACGAGGTGCTGTCGCCCGCCGAGCTGCTTGCGCGGGTGCGGGGGTGGGGCACCGTGTATCCAGTCCTCGCCGCCGCGATGGGGCTGTTGACCGCCATCTCGGCGTGGGCTCCAGATCACCGCGGCCGGCACGTTCACGCCCTCACCCTGCCGATCCCACGCCGGCGTTACGTCCTTCTTAAGTACCTCGCCGGGCTCGTGTTGCTTGCCGCACCGATACTGGCGGTCCTGGTCGGCGCTTTCGTGGCCACAGCCCTCGCCACGATCCCCGACGGCCTGCATTCGTATCCGGTGGCGCTCACGATCCGGTTCGCCCTCGCGGTCGCGGTCGCCTACTCGATCTTCTTTGCCATCTCTGGCGCGACGGCGCGCACCGCTGGATACATCATCGGCGTGCTCAGCGCCGCCGTGGCGGTCCAGGTGATCGCCAATGCGGCCGGGATCCCACTCCGTCTCGACATCCTTGTGGAGCTGGCGGTGTTCCAGTGGCCCGGCCCCCTTGCAATCTTCACCGGGCACTGGATGCTGATCGATGTGTAGCGGGCGGCTTGGCGGTGCACTTGCCGTCCTCATCCTCTTTGTCACGCCAGCCGCGATGGGCCAACAACCCGACTCCGCACTCCGCGCCCACGTCGCCACGCTCGCGGCCCGTGCAGACACGCTGGCCCAACGGTGGAGAGAGCTTCGGGCGGTCGCAGGGGCGGTACGCAGGGCCGGCCATCAAGGCTTTCCGGCCAGGCTTGACACGCTGAGTGCCGGCCCGTTTCGGGTAGTCACCAATCCCTCCCCCCTTCCGGTGCGCCAGGTGATCGGGCCTGCGTGGGCCATTCTCGACTCGTTGTTCGGATCCGCCCTCGACACGATGACCGCGCATCCGTACTTCCTCCAGGCGACCGACCCGGACACGGCAGTGCCGCAACCGGTCCGCCCGTGGGGGGTCCCGAGGTCGTGGAATATCGACAGCGCGGACTTGGTGCGTGATCTTGTGAACATTCTTCCCGTCCCGGCTCCGGATAATGCATTGAGTGGGTGGATCGGCGGCAGCGTGCAACCGACCTTTCGCGCGCGCCAGGACGCCGAAGCCAGCTACGTGGACCTCATCACCTCGCCCTATCAGACCGCGCGGCGGTGCTTCACTGGTGACGTCGCGGCGTGCGCATCCGCGTTGGGCCTCGACGCCGGATCCGATCGAGTGAGCCGCTGGTACTTGACCGCCGAAGAGCGCCGACGGGCAGCGCTGGGATTCGCCGCCTATTTCGATGACGCCGCACGACGGCCGATGTTCCGAGCCTGCGGAGCGGGAAGCGACTCGACGTGCGTGGCACTGCTGAACTCCATGGATCCCACGACCCTGCCCGAGGCGCTGAAGGGCGGGAGCCGGCAGATCCTCGTGCGCCTGGCCCTCCGGCTTGGCGGCCACGACGCCTGGCGTCGGCTTACCGCGGACCCGACACAGGCTATGGGAGACCGGCTCGCGGGAGCTGCGGAAATACCACTCGATTCCCTCCTCGCGGAGTGGCGGCGCGGGATCCTCGCGGCCCGCCCGGCACCCTTGGCGCTCGCGCCCTGGATGGTCGCGGCCTGCGTGGGGTGGGTCGCGGTGTTCGGCCTCCTCGGGCTCGCAAGCTCGCGATGGCGCATGCCATGAACCGCTGGATCCTTTCCGCCACCGTGGCCGTCGCCGTAATCGCGGCTAGCCTTTGGGGTGCACGGCTCGGCCGGTACCAGTTACGGATGCGAGCATTGCCCGCAGAGAGCCCGGCCGACGCAGCTGTGAGCGCGGCCGCTGCGCGCTGGCGTTCAAACGACCAGGATCTGACCCTCACCCGCGAGCGGCTGGCGCTCGCCCCAGCGCTCCGCATCGCACGCGCAGGCGGTGATGTCAACGCGGCGCTCCTGATCGTTGGTGTGAATGCTGGGCCGCCCCGGGTGGACTCGCTCCTCCACCTCGCCCTGGCCGACGCGTGGCGCTCGCTGGGGCTCGGCGCCACCAAGGTCGGGGTGGCGATCGTGGTGGACCTCTCTCCCGGGACCCCGCACCATGCCGCGGCCGATTCGACTCCGACACCATTCAACTCCTATCTCTTTTGGGCCCTCCCCGATTCCAGCGACCGTTCGACCTGCACCGTGGTGATCGCCGACCGCTTCTACGCCCGTCGTCTCCTCCAGCAGGGCCGCAGCCCTTCCCGCACCGAGACATCGGCGTGGCTCGCGACACGGATCGGCCCCTGCGCCCTGATCGCGCGCTTCGGTGTCCCGGGTCCACGGGTGCGGCATTGGTTGGGTGGGCGGGAGTGGGATCTGGCGCAACAGCCGACCTGGCGCGGCGCACTGCCGAGCGACTGGGCACGGTCATTCCTTATGCAAGGTGGTCCGGTGCCACGATGGTGGTGGAGGGTCCTCGACGAAATGCGCCCCGCGGCTCACGCCTGTCTTGGGGGCCGGGCGTCGGCCTGCCGTGCCGCGGTCGCCGAGGGGGACGCAGAGGCGAGCACGGACTCGCACCCTCGGATCGTGGAACCGAATCCCGGGTATGCTTTCAACCGGGTGGGGCTCCTCGAGGGAGCGCACTACCTGTTCGATGTTGCCGATGCCATCGGACCACAACGATTTCAGGATTTCTGGAATACAGCCCTCCCGGTGGACAGCGCCCTCTCCCTCGCGCTGGGAAAGCCGGTCGGCCGCTGGACGGCAGAGTGGCAGCGGCGCACCCTGCCCACCCCTCCCCTGGGCCCGATGCCGTCCCCCGCCGACGCAGCTATCGGGCTCGGGGCCGCAATTGCAGCCGTGGCCCTTTTGCTGCTCTCCGTGCACCGTCGGGTGGTGCGATGAGGCGCCGCGTGCTCCTGATACTCTTCTTGACCCTGGCCGGAGCGCTTCCCGCGCTGGCGCAATCGGATCGATGGGACCGCCAGGTGGACTCCGCGGCGGCACGCGCAGGCCAGGCGCTGGCCACCCAAGGCTACCGCCCTGCGGGAAAGTCGCACCGCGGAGATCTCTTCGCTGGCGAAACGGCGACGATCACGATCCCACTCGCGCCGGAGACCGCCTATGCCGTCGTCGGGGTGTGCGACGATGACTGCGAAGACCTCCAACTCGTGCTGGTCAGCACGACCAGGTACGAAGTGGACGCCGACCGGCGCGGGACGGTCGTGCCGATCGTCCGCACCACCTCGGCCGACGGCGGGATCTACCACGTGAATGTGACGATGGCGGCATGCCGGGTCAGCCCCTGCCGGTATGAGATCGTGGTGCTGGCAAGACCATCGCCTCGGAGTCGACAGTGACGGGCCCCAGCGTGATGCCGCCCCAAGGGTCACCGACAAAGAACATTGCTGGCGCTGCTCCCCTCTCCCGTAAGGGAGAGGGGTGGGGGGTGAGGTGTGGTGCCGTAGGGGAGTTTGGACCCCGCTCCTTCCCGTAACCCGATGGATGACTTACGTTTACCGCACTGGCCCCTCGTCCAATGGCAGGACAGCAGACTTTGGATCTGCGAATGGTGGTTCGAGTCCACCGGGGCCAACTCAATGGATCAGTGGGAGAGCGCCACGGTGGGATGATCGTACCACCCGACACGGGTGGGGCACCTATTCCGCTGACCCGCTTCCCCACTGCCCCGCTCCGTTGACCTAACCCCCACTCCCCGCTTACTTTCCGGGCTCTTTATGACGGACATTTCGCTCTCGCGCAGCCAGATGCTGCTGCTCAGCGGCTCGGCCAACCGGCCCCTCGCTGAAGAGGTGGCGGCCCAGCTGGGGCAACCACTCTGCCGGGTCACGGTGCGGCGCTTCGCCGACGGCGAGCTGTTCGTCAAGATCGACGAGAACGTCCGTGGGCGGGATGTCTACATCATCCAACCCACCAATCCGCCGGCCGAGAACATCATCGAGCTCCTGCTCCTGATGGATGCGGCCAAGCGGGCGAGCGCAGCGCGGGTGACACCGGTGATCCCCTACTTCGGGTACGCCCGGCAGGATCGGAAGGACCAGCCCCGCGTCGCGATCAGCGCCAAGCTGATGGCCAATATGGTGTCGCTGGCGGGGGCGGACCGGGTGCTGGCGATCGACTTCCACCAGCATCAGCTGCAAGAGTTCTTCGACCTGCCGGTGGACCACCTGTACGCGGCCCCGGTGTTCGTGAACCACTACCGCCAGAAGTCGCTGCGCGACCTCGTGGTGGTGGCCCCGGACGTCGGATCGGCCAAGATGGCGCGGGGATTCGCGAAGCGGCTCAACGGCTCGATCGCGATCATCGACAAGCGGCGCCCGTCGGCCAACGTGGCCGAGGTGGTGAACGTCGTCGGTGAGGTGGCCGGGAAGGACTGCATCATCCCGGACGACATGATCGACACTGGCGGGACAATGGCCGAGGCGGTCCACGCGCTCAAGCGCCTCGGCGCCGAGGACATCTACATCTGTGCCACGCACGCGCTGCTCTCGGGGCCGGCGGTGGAGCGGCTGATGGCCTCGCCGGTGAAGGAAGTGGCGGTCACCAACACGATCGCCATCCCGCCGGAGCGGCAGTTCGACCGATTGAAGGTCCTTTCGATCGCGGGCCTGGTGGCCAAGGCGATCGGCTACACGCACAGCGACCAGTCGGTGAGTTCGCTGTTCGACTGACACGAAGGGCAGACGCATGGCGAAGCAACTGACGTTGTCGGCGCAGACGCGCCAGACCAAGGGCAAGGGCGCCGCACGCTCCCTCCGCCGCACCGGCCAGGTGCCGGCGGTGATCTACGGCCACGGCCGCCAGGCCGAGCCGCTGGCGCTCGACGACCTGATGCTGCAGAAGGTGCTGATGACCGCACACGGCAGCACGCTCCTTGACGTGGCCATCGACGGCCGGGCGCCGGTCAAGGCCCTGCTCCGCGAGGTGCAGCGCGACGCACTCAAGCCTACGACGGTGCTGCACGTTGATCTCTTCGAGGTCCGGGCCGATGAGAAGATCACCGTGCAGGTGGCGGTGCACCTCACCGGCACCGCCGATGGCGTCCGCAACGGCGGCGGCGTGCTCGACCACACGCTGCGCGAGCTCACCATCAAGGTGCTCCCCGCCAACATCCCGGAGCACATCGAGGTCGACGTCACACCGCTGATGATCGGCCACGCGGTGCACGTCCGCGACATCAAGCTCCCCAACGTCGAGATCCTCAACGCCGAGGGCCTCACGGTCTGCGTCGTGGTGCCGCCGCGCACCGAAGAGGTCGTGGCGCCGGTGGGCGAGCCGGTCGTCGCCGCCGAGCCGGAGCTCATCCGCAAGGCCAAGGCCGAGGGCGAGGAAGGCGAAGGCACCGAGGCCGCGGCCCCGGCCGCCGGAGCCAAGCCGAAGGGCTGATCCCTGCGCGCCATCGTGGGGCTCGGCAACCCGGGCCCGGAGTACGAGGGCACGCGGCACAACGCCGGCTTCTGGCTCGCCGACCACCTGGCGACCCGCTGGCAGTTCGGCTCGTTCCGCCGGGAGGGACAGGGGCGCCAGAGCGCCGGGCGCCGGCAGGGCGAGGACGTGATCCTGCTCAAGCCCCAGACGTACATGAACCGGAGCGGTGCCGCATTGGCGCCGCTCCGTTCGCTTCCGGGGTTCGATCCGGCACGCGACCTCCTCGTCCTCGTCGACGATGTGGCGCTCCCGGCCGGCCGGTTCCGGCTCCGTGGCGCGGGCTCCGCCGGCGGACACAACGGCCTGAAGAGCATCGAGGGGACCCTCCGGCGCCAGGACTATCCACGGCTCCGGATCGGCGTCGGCCCCTTCCCTCCCGATGCCGGCGACCTCGCCGACTTCGTCCTCGACGCACCCTCGCGGGACGACCACAGCGCGATCACCGCGCTCTTCGACCCGATGAGCGAGGCGGTCGAGGTGTGGCTGAGCGATGGGATCGAGGTGGCGATGAATCGGTTCAATCGGTAGTCGCAGGTCGCGAGTCGCAGGTCACGAGTTGCAGGTCGCAGTGGTGGGTCATCGGTTCAGGATCACGTGCCCGGCGGTTTGGGATTGCACGCAAGACTTCGTTGCAACGCCAGGATCAAGCGAGAAACGGATCGGACTCGAGCATCAAGATTCCGACCGGCCTCGACAGGCAGGTACTCGAGCCGCATGGCGACCTGGATCAGGCACTCGACCTCGCTCGCCGACCCACGAGCGATTCGAAGATATCGGACGAATTCACGGTCAGCGCCCTTCCCCGTGCCTTCAGCGATATTCGCGGCGATCGAGACGGTTGCGCGACGTAATTGGCCTTGCAGCCCGTACCGCTCTTGAACTGGGAACCGGTCGGTCTGACAGTAAACCTCGGCGACCAGATCCATCGCCGCTTGCCACGCCTGGAGCTGCTTGAAGTCTCCCATGGCGAATGATATCGGGGATCGCACTGAGCTCTGTAACCATTCGCGCGTCGCCTGGTGCACGTTTACGCACGCGATGGCATGTGCCCTGTGATCTGCGACCCGCGACCTGTGACTTCGTACCAGCGACCCGTGACCCTCGACCTGTGACCCCCAATGCTCCGCCTCGGCATCGTCGGCCTTCCCAACGTCGGCAAATCGACGCTCTTCAACGCCCTCACCCAGGCGGGAGCGCTGGTGGCGAACTATCCCTTCGCCACGATCGAACCCAACACCGGTGTCGTCACGGTCCCCGACCCTCGCCTGGAGGAGCTCGCCCGGCTCGTCTCGCCGGAACGCACCGTCCCGGCGGCGGTGGAGTTCCTGGATATCGCCGGCCTGGTGAAGGGCGCCTCCCAGGGCGAAGGACTTGGCAATCAGTTCCTGGCCAACATCCGTGAGGTGGACGCGATCGTCCACGTGGTCCGCTGCTTCCGCGACGACAACATCCAGCATGTGATGGGGTCGGTCGACCCCGCGCGCGATCGTGACGTGATCAACTCGGAGCTGGGCCTAGCCGACCTCTCGGTGGTCGAGAAGCGCCTCGACAAGGCGGCCCGCGCCGCCAAGTCCGGCGATCCCCAGGCCAAGCTCGAACTCGGGCTCCTCTCTCGCCTGCAACCGGTGCTCGCCGACGGCAAGCCGGCCCGCTCCGTCATTCCCACGGCGGAGGAAGCACCCGCCTTCCGGGCTTTCAACCTGCTCACGTCGAAGCCGGTGCTCTATGCGGCCAACGTGCCGGAAGACGAGATCAACCAGGGCAACGACTTCGTGACCGCCCTTGGCGCGGCGGTGGCCAAGGACGGCGAGGCGGCCGAGATCGTCACCTTCTCCGCCCAGGTGGAGATGGAGCTTGCCGAACTCGCCGCCGAGGAGCGAGCTCCCTTCCTCGAATCGCTCGGCCTCACCGAATCGGGGCTCGACCGCCTCGCGCGGGCGGCCTACCACCTCCTCGGCCTCCAGAGCTACTTCACCGCCGGCGAGAAGGAGGTCCGCGCCTGGACCATCCACCGCGGCGACAAGGCCCCCCAGGCCGCCGGCGTCATCCATTCCGATTTCGAAAAGGGATTCATCCGGGCGGAGACGGTCAGCTACGCCGATTTCATCCGGGTCGGCGGATGGAAGGGCGCTCGCGACCAGGGGCTCGCGCGCGCGGAAGGCAAGGAGTACGTGGTCCAGGATGGCGATGTGATGCTGTTCCGATTCACAAGCTGAGGGGCGAGAGGCGAGTGGTGAGTGGTGAGTGGCGAATGGCGAATGGCGAGTGGAGAGTGGTTAGTGGTGAGTGGGTCGTGGGCGTGAGTCGCGGGGGCCGTGCTTACAATGTGCTGTCATCCCGAGGGAGGCAGCGCCGACCGAGGGACCTTGTCCGTCAACATCGGACCGGTGCCGCCCGGTCCGGGGCCAGCGGAGAAGGTCCCTCCCCCTCGCGCTGCTCGGGGTCGGGATGACAGTTCATTGGTGCACCCCCTACCCCTCGCCTCTCGCCTCTCGCCACTCGCCACTCGCACTAATCACTGTCGCCCAGTTCGGGGGCCAGTGGAGAAGGTCCCTCCCCCTCGCGCTGCTCGGGGTCGGGATGACAGTTGATTGGCGCACTCCCTACCCCACACGAGCTGCACGATGTCCGATCCGAATGCCTATCGTTCCGCCGCGCCAAGTTACGCCGGCGTTGACCAATCGCAGGAACTGATCGCGAACTTCCTCCGGCGCGTCTACGGCTGGATGTTCGTCGGCCTTGCCGCCACCAGCCTCACGGCCTGGCAGGTGGCCGGCTCCGCCGCGGCGGTCACCTATCTCCGCGCCAACCCCTTCCTCTTCTACGTGCTCCTGTTCGCGGAACTCGGCCTGGTGGTGTGGATATCGGCCCGGGTCGGCAAGCTGGCGCCGAGCACCACCGCAGGGCTCTTCCTGCTCTATTCCGTGCTGAACGGCGCCACGCTCTCGTTCGTGCTGCTGATGTACACCGCGGCGTCGATCGAGACCACGTTCATCACCGCGGCAGCGATGTTCGGGGCCCTGGCGCTCTTCGGCACCCTCACCGGGCGCAATCTCCAGGGGCTCGGTCATTTCGCGATGATGGGCCTGTTCGGGGTCCTCGCGGCGATGGTCGTCGGGTTCTTCTGGCACAGCGACGCCCTGCAGTTCGTCATATCGATCGTCGGCGTCGTCGTCTTCACCGGCCTGACTGCGTACGACGCGCAGAAGCTCAAGTCGATGGCCCTGGCCCTCGAAGGGAAGGAGAGCGGCGGGTACGCCATCACCGGTGCCCTGGCCCTCTACCTCGACTTCATCAACCTCTTCCTCTTCCTGCTCAGCTTCTTCGGCCGGCGGCGGTAAGCGATCGACCTGAGATCCGTACCAGGCGCCGGGCGTGTCGTTTGCGCCCGGCGCTCGTTCGTCATAAGGTAGATCGGCTCTTCGAGTGCCCTGCCTCTGGAGGCGCTTCGTGCTTCGCCTTCCCGTGCTCGCCGCCGCCCTCCTCACGGCTGCCGTACCGCTCGCCGCCCAGACCCCGGATCAGGGATCGGTGCTGGCCAGCGCCGACAGTGGGCACGACGCCGGCACCGCCACCCTCTCCTCATATGGAAAGCGGACGGCCGCTGCCCTGATCCAGCTCGCGGGCGAGCAGGTTCCGGTATCGACCCTGCATCGGGCGGTCCGGCAGTTCGAGCTGGCCCTCCGCGAGCGGCGCGATGACCCCTGGGCCTGGTATGGCCTGGCGCGGGCCAACCTCCAGCTCCACGAGTCGGGGACGGGATGGGTGTCGAGCGAGACCCGCGTCTTCGGGATGAGCTACTACGAGGCATTCCTTGCCGACCTCCGTCAATCGCTCGCGGTGAACGATGCGTTCGCCCCGGCGCTCCGTCTCCTGGCCGCGTCGGTCGCGAGCGAGCCGGAGCGGCTCCAGCCTCCCTGGGTGATGCAGACCCTCGACGCCCCCGGCAGCGCCCAGGCTGCCGGTGCGATGGCTTGGCTGGTGCGCGGGCGGTTCGAGCGCGCGGCGCATCATTTTGCCAAAGCGGATACCGACTTTGCGGCCTATCGGGCGGCGGGGGGAGACCCAGGATTGACCCTGCTCGAGGTGGCCCGCTCCGAGGCGGCGGACGACTCCCTCGACGCCGCCGCCGCCGCATATCTCGCGGGGCTCGACTCCGCGGGACCGGCAGGGCGGCGCGCCTACCGACTCGACCTCGAATGGATCGCGGACAGCGGGGAGCTTGCCGCCTTCGACGCCACCCCCGCCCCGAAACTCAGCGAATGGGTGACGCGCTTCTACGAAAAGCGTGACGCGGCGGATGTCCGGGATTCCGGGGAGCGACTCAAGGAGCAGCTCCGGCGCTGGGTGTACGTCCACCAGCACTTCGCCCTGACTCACCCCACGGCCTCCGCACGCTGGGGGGCGGGGTGGTTCCGGGATTTCCAGCGCTGCCTCGGAAGCGACAGCACCACGCTCGTGCAGTTCGGGACCGCCGAACCGCTGGACACCCTTGACCCTCGACACGCGGAACGGGTGCTCGATGATCGCGCCATCATCTACATGCGCCACGGGGCGCCGAGCCGCGACCTGTACTCCGGCGGCGGGACGTTGGAGACCATCGACCGGCAAAGTGGCAAGTTCGCCCCGGAGGATCGAGATGCCGGGGTGCAGTCGGGGGGATCCTCGGTCGGCGAGCTTCTCGACCCCGGGGACGCTGACGAGGTCTGGCTCTACTCAATGGAGGGAGCGCCGAGGAGCTACCAGTTCGTCGGCAGCGCGCAGCTGGGGCTGCAGGCCCCCACTACCCTCCTCTGGTTCCCCGAGGACCCCTGGCTTCTCGAGGAACGTGGGCTCGTGGACCCCGACTTCACCCGCCTCGCGATGATCAGTGTGACCCCGGAAGCCGCACCGGCCGGCCTCTTCTGCCTCCCCTCCGCTCAGCGAATGGAGACGCGGAGCCGGGTGGACCTCGCCGTGGCCGCTACCACCGACGGTTACCCACCCCTCTTCCCCACGGCGGTGACCCCGCTGGTCCAGGTCAACGCCATCGCCGACTCGGGGGGTGGCGCCGGACACCTGGTGCTCGCCTACGCGGCGCCGGCCGGGCAGCTGGTGCCGGTCCTGCGGGATGACCGCCTCGTCTATCCCCTCCGCTATCGTCTGGTGGCCGTGGACACCGCGGGGAACGTCGTCCGTCAAAGCGGCGACGCATCCGTACTTTCACCTGACACCCTCGGCGACGGTCACTATCTCTCCGGGGTCCTTGACCTCAAGGTGCCGGCCGGGCTCTGGCGCCTCGGATTTGTGCTGGAACAGCCAGGGGGAGTGCGGGGCGGCGCCATCAGCGCGCCCGGCCTCCGCATCGGCCTCGATCACCCCCTGGACGTGAGCACTCTCTTCCTCGGCACCGATCGGGACGAGGTCACCTGGTCCGCGGGGAGCCGGACGATCCCGCTTACCCCCGAGAGCGCCTATCCCCGGGGTTCCCGACTCGACCTCTTCTACCAGGTGAGCGGTCTCACAGCGGGGGATGGGTTCCGCACTTCGATCGCCATCTACCGGCACGACAATGACCGACTCGGGAGCCAGGTGGTCCAGATCGGTTTCCGCGGCGAGGCTACCGGACCAGACACCCCGCGACAGTTGGGCGTGGACATTTCCCGCCTGCGGGCGGGAAGCTACCTGCTGGTGGTCACGGTCTCCCGCGCCGATGGGAGCGCCCCCGTGCGCCGGGAGCGGCCCTTCTCGATCTACACGCGGTGACCCCGGAAACCCCGCCGAACGCCGTCCCGTACGTGGGACGGCGTTTCGGTTTCCGGCCCCCCTTTCATTATTGTATGGCTTCCCGTTGTGCATCCCGTCCCGCCCTGGAGGTCGTCGTGCGCCGTCTCCTGTTGATCCTGACGCTCCTGCCCGCCATCGCGATGGCGCCGGCGCTCGCCGCCCAGCGGCAGACCGGCGTCGTTGGCGCGTATGTCCCGCCCCGCGACTGGCCGCAGGAAGCGCGCCGATTCGATCTCCTGCACCAGAAGATGGAGATCCGGTTCGACGTCCCCCACCGCGAGCTCTTCGGCACCGTCACCACCCGCGTGGCGATCACGCTGGCGCCGACCGACACGGTGAGGTTGAACGCCGAGAATCTGACCATCGATAAGGCGACCGATGCACGCGGGAAGTCGCTCCGGTTCACGGCCGACACCTCGCACGTGACCGTCCGGCTGGGTCACAAGGCCCAGGTGGGCGATACCGTCGAGTTCACCCTCCAGTACCACGGGATCCCGGAGCGCGGCCTCTACTTCGTGCCGCGCCGCAACGTGGTCTGGTCCCAGGGGGAGGCCACCGAGACCCGCGCCTGGGTGCCGACCTACGATGCGCCGAACGACAAGACCACCTGGGAGTTCCTGGTCACCGCCGATTCACAGTTCCAGGTGCTGTCGAACGGCCACCTCGTCGACGTGACACCGGTAAACGGCGGGGCGCAGCGGGTGTGGCATTGGTCAGAGGACAAGCCTGCCTCCACCTACCTCTACTCCGTCGTGATCGGACCCTTCGCGATCCTCAAGGACCAGTGGCGTGGCCGGCCGGTGGAGTACTGGGTGTCGCGGGACACCATCGACGCTGGGTGGCGCACCTTCGGCGAAACGCCCTCGATGATCGAGCTCTATTCCCAGCTCCTCGGCGTGCCGTTCCAGTGGGACAAGTACGACGAGTCGGTCATCCCGGACTTCACCTACGGCGGGATGGAGAACGTTTCCGCCACCACCCAGACCGACCTGGCGCTCCATCCGGCGTCGGACGAGCCGCAGGGCAATGGCCGCAGCCTGAACGCGCACGAGCTCGCCCATCAATGGTTCGGCGACCTGACCACGACCGCCACCTGGGCCCATATCTGGCTCAACGAAGAACTCACCACCTACATGGAGTCGGTGCAGGCGGAGAAGACCCGCGGATGGTCCGCCGGCCAGCTTGAGTGGTGGGAGCAGCAGCAGGAGGCGATGGCCGCCGACCGGAACGAGGTCCGCGCCCTCGTCTGGGGCAAGTACGAGGGCACCGACCCGATCGCCCTCTTCTTCAGCGGCCACGTCTATCCGAAGGGCGCCCAGCTGGCGCACCAGATGCGGCGGCTCCTGGGAGATTCCCTCTTCTGGGCGGGAATGCACCGCTTCCTCACGGACAACGCCTTCAAGCCCGTGACCACCGCCGACTACGCGGTGGCGATGGAAAAGACCTGCAACTGCGACCTCGACTGGTTCTTCGACCAGTGGGCCTACGGCATCGGCTATCCCAAGGTCACCTTCAAGCGCCATTGGGCGCCCGCGATCAGCACCCTCCACGTCATCGTCGCGGAGACGCAGCCGATCGACTCGATCCACCCCTTCTTCCGCTTCCCGGCCACCATCCGGGTCATCACGCGTGACTCGGTGGTCCGCCAGCAGATCATGGTCACCAAGGTGGTCGACACCTTCGCCATCAAGCTGCCGTCGGAGCCGCTCTCCTTCCGCTTCGATGAAGGGGGCTGGCTGCTGGGACAGGTGACGGGCGACCAGACGCCCGCCGAGCTGGCCGAGATGGCCCGGCACGACCTCGACTTTGCCGGCCGCAACTGGGCGCTGCAGCAGCTCGGCGGCGTCGAGGACACGTCCGTCACGTCGGCGCGCCGGTTCATCGTGCTGAACGAGCATGAGGCGTGGCTCCGGATGACGGCGCTGCGCCAGATGGCCAAGGACACCGGGGCCGCGACCCTCGCGGTGGTTACGTCTGCGCTCCGCGACCCCGCGCCCGAAGTCCGCGACGCGGCGCTCGCCACGCTCTACCGGCTCGACCCCAAGGCCGGGGCGGCGGCGGCGGACCCGATGTACCGGAGCGACCCCAACGATCCGGTGCGGCAGACCGCGCTCACGGTCCTGGCGCAGGCGCGCGGCGCCGATGCCCTGCCCCTGCTCGTTGCGGCGTCAGGTCCCGACAACACCGCCGGCATCCGTTACACCGCCGCCCGGCAACTCGGCCGGCTGGGCGGCACCGCGGCGGAGGACGCACTGGTGAAATTGACCGCCAGCGTGGAGACCAGGAGCCTGCGTGGCCTGGCCCTCAACGCCCTGGCCATCACCGGCGATAGCGCCCGCGCCACCGGCGAGGCACTCAGCCACCTGGGCGACTACGACCCCCTCTTTGCCGTGCAGGCGGTGTATACCGTCGGCCGGATGGGCGGCGCCGCCGGCAAGGCCAAGCTCGCCGAATGGCGGAAGACCGAACGGCGGGTCACGGTGAACGCCGCCATCGACCAGGTGCTCGCTCGACACTGAGCCGCCGCCCCGGTACGATGAACGCCACCCCCGGTCGGGGTGGCGTTCATCGTTCTACCCTTCCGAGCCACGGTCCAACGGCCCTATCCCGTCCCTTTCCGTTCCGGCCCGAGGAGTGCCACGGCCCCTGCCGCCACGAAGACCAGCCCGGCGGAAAGCGCCATCGTCCATGCGAAGGAGACGCGCGCGGCGAAGAGCGCCTGGATCCAGGTGAAGGCACTCGCGATCAGCGCACCGCATTGGTAGGCGAACCCCGGCAGGAACCCCTTCACCCCCTCCGGCGCGAGCTCGGTGATGTGGGCCGGAATGACGCCCCACGCACCCTGCACGCAGAACTGGATCGCGAAGGCGCCCACGACGAGCAGACCCACCGACGGTGCAAAGGCCCAGAGCGGGACCATCAGCAGGGCCCCCGCCAACGCCAGTCCGATGGCCTTGCGGCGCCCGATCCGGTCGGACCATCGCCCCACCACGACGCCACCCACCAGCGCGCCGATCATCGACACCGCCGTCACCAGTGCGCGACCCCGCGCATCGAACCCCCAGCTCCGCTCCAAAAAGGTCGGGAAGAGGTCCTGGGTCCCGTGCGAGGTCATGTTCATCATCGCCATCAGGACGGTGATGACGAGGAAGGTCCGCCAGTTGGCGGCGATGGCACGGCCCAGGGAGCGCCAGTCGGGGTGGCGGGAGCGGCGCCACGCATCCGATTCGGTGACCCGCGCGCGGATGAAGAGCGCCAGCAACGCGGGGAGCCCGCCCAGGAAGAAGAGGGGCCGCCATCCCCAGTGCGGAAAGATCGCGAAGTACGCCACCGCGGCCAGGAGGTACCCCGCCGCATAGCCCTGTTGCAGCAACCCGGACACGGCACCCCGCTCGCCGGGCGCCACCTTTTCCATCACCAGCGACGCACCGACCCCCCATTCCCCGCCCATCCCGATGCCGAAGAGCGCCCGGAGCACCAGAAAGCTCCCGTAGCTCGGCGCCAGCCCGGTCAGCACCTCGACGACCGCATAGAACACGAGGTCGATCATCAGGGGAAGGCGGCGGCCGTAGCGATCGGCCAGGAGCCCGAAGACCAGCGCGCCGACGGGCCGGAATGCGAGCGTCAGGAAAAGGGAGAAGACGATGTCGGCGTCGGGACGGTGGAACTCTCGACCGATCGCCGTGAGCGTGAGGACCACGAGGAAGAAATCGAACGCGTCGAGGGTCCAGCCCAGGAAGCCGGCCGTGATGGCGGCGCGCCGGTCAGGGGCGTTCGCAGCAGTGTGTGCCGATGTCGTGGAGGTCACCGGCCACAAAGATATCGTGAACATCCGCGGTGGCCAGCGTGGCACGTTTGGCTGCCGGTGGCCGGCCACCTACTTTTGAGCCGTGACTCCACATGCCTCCAAGCCGACGTTCCTCGACCTGTCCGGCCGCCGCCGGGCGCGCCTGAAGGCCGGGATCATCACCTTCGGCATCCTGACCACGCTGATCGTGCTGGTCGTGCTCACCGGGATGCTCGTTTCCCCGGTGCTGCCGGATCTGCCGCTCACCCAGACGGCGGCGGATTCGCTGGGACGAGTGCCCCGCACCGCGCGGACACAGGTCAAGCACCGCATCTCGGTGCGGGCCGAACGGGAACGGCTGGCGTCACGGCAGCGGCTCTTCGAGCAACTGACCAAGGAGCGCCGCCCCCTCCGCCGCTCCCTCCGGTACTCCCAGATCCCGCTGGGCCCCAGGCTTCGGGCGGACAGCGCGCTCACCGCCCACCGGGGTGCATACGACCCGACCGTGGTCGGATTCTACGTCAACTGGGACGACAACTCGCTCGCGTCGCTCCGAAAGAACATCGACCGCCTCGACTGGGTCGTGGCCGAGTGGGGGCTGGTGCGCGCCCGGGGCGATTCGATGCCGCTCCGATTCCAGGTGGACCGGCGGGTCCTGGCGCTGGCCTCCCTGGCCAAGCAGCCGCCGATCATCCTCCTGATGCTCACCAACGCCACCGCCACCGGCTTCGATCCCGACGCGGTGCACCGCCTCATCGCCACTGAACGCGCGCGTCGCCTGGCCATCCGCACCATCATCGACACCGTTACCCACTACCAGCTGGGTGGCGTCACGATCGACTTCGAGAGCATCCCGAAGTCGATGCATCCCCTCCTGCTCCACTTCCTGGGTGAACTCAAGCCGGCGCTTGAGAAGGAGCACCTGCTCCTGACCCAGGCGGTCCCGGGAGACGACCCTGAATGGCCGGTCGAATCGTACGCGAAGATCAACGATCGCGTCTTCCTGATGCTCTACGACGAGCACGATCCGTCCGATGAACCCGGTGCGGTCGCCAGCCAGGGGTGGTTCGACCATCACCTCGCGGAGCTGCTCCAGCGGGTGCCGCCGGGCAAGGCGATCGTGGGGATCGGGCAGTACGGCTATCTCTGGTCCGACACCGCGGAGAGCGCCACCGAGCTCACCTTCCAGGATGCGATGCAGCTGGCCCGCGATCACGGACTGCACCCGGCAATGGATCCCGCCGCGCTCAACCCCACCTTCCACTGGGACGATCCCGACTCCACCAGCAACATCGTCTGGTACCTCGATGGCGTGACGGGGTGGAACGACGTCCGTGCCGCGGAGCGCGCCGGGGTGGCCGGGATCGGGATCTGGCGCCTGGGATCAGAAGACCCGTCGCTCTGGTCGGTGCTGCAGCGCACCGGCCTGGCGGCCACACCCGACGCGCTCGACTCGATGTTCATCGACTACGACGTGAACTTCATCGGCACCGGCGAGATCCTCCGGATGGTCTCCGAACCGACGCCGGGCCGCCGGACGATCCGCACCGACCCCGCCACCGGCGCCATCGTCGCCGAGCGGGTGGACAGCATCCCGTCCACCTACGTGATCCGGCGGTACGGGCGGAAGAAGGGCGAGGTGGCCCTCACCTTCGACGATGGGCCCGACCCGCTCTTCACCCCGATGATCCTCGACACCCTCCGCTCCCGGGGTGTGCACGGGACCTTCTTCGTCATCGGCGAGAACGTCGAACTCCATCCCAACCTCGTGCGGCGGGAGCTCCGTGAAGGCAACGAGATCGGCAGCCACACCTTTACCCACCCGAACTTGGCGTTGGTGGGCAGGCAGACCACCAAGTTCGAGCTGAACGCGACCGAGCGGCTCCTTGAGGCGGTCCTCGACCGCCGCACCGCACTCTGGCGCCCCCCCTACTTCGGGGATGCCGAACCCACCACCGCCGACGAACTGGTCCCGGTGTCGATCGCCCAGGGGATGGGCTACATCACCGTCGGCCTGCACATCGACCCCAGTGACTGGGCCACGCCGGGCACCGACTCGATCCTGGCGCGGACCCTGGCCCAGCTCGACCGCGGCAACGTGATCCTGCTCCACGACGGCGGCGGCGATCGGCGCCAGACGGTGGCCATCCTGGGCCCGTTGATCGACTCGATCCGAGCGCGGGGGTACACCTTCACCACCGTCACCGCGCTGGCCGGGGTACCGACCAACGTGGCGATGGCGCCGCTCCCGGCCCGCTCCGCCTTCGCGCGGTTCGTCACCCTCACCTCGTACTCGGTGATCGGCTGGATCGAGCTGGCGCTCCACGCGGTCTTCCTGGTCGCGATGATCCTGGGCGCCGCGCGACTCCTGGTGATCCTCCTCCTGGCCGCCCGCCAGCGCTATTCCCGCCGCCACGCCCGGAAGCCCGCCCCGCCCGATTTCCGACCGACGGTGACGGTCGTGGTGCCGGCCTACAATGAGGAAGCGGTGGTGGTGCGGACGGTGAGCTCGATCCTGGACCAGGAATACCCCGGGATCGAGGTGATCGTGGTCGACGACGGCTCACCCGACCGGACCTCCGAGGTCGTTCGCGAGGCGTTCGGGAACGAGCCACGGGTGCGGCTCTTCCGGACCCCGAATGGCGGGAAGGCGAGCGCCCTCAATCACGGCGTGGCCGAGGCGCGGGGCGAGGTGATCGTGGCGCTCGACGCCGACACGATCTTCCCGCCCGGGACGATCGCCGAGCTGGTGGCACCACTGGCCGACCCGAACGTCGGCGCCGTGGCGGGAAATGCGAAGGTCGGCAACCGGATCAACCTGATCACCCGCTGGCAGGCGATCGAGTACATCACCAGCCAGAACATCGACCGGCGGGCCTTCTCGATCCTCAACTGCATCACCGTGGTCCCCGGCGCGGTGGGCGCCTGGCGCAAGGTGCTGATCGTCGAGGCCGGCG
Organism: Gemmatimonadales bacterium; assembly: GCA_035693225.1. GTDB lineage: Bacteria > Gemmatimonadota > Gemmatimonadetes > Gemmatimonadales > GWC2-71-9 > CAMLHU01. The sequence continues at coordinate 39,760 of DASSGV010000065.1, forward strand.
GATTCAGCGGCCAGACCCTCGCCGAGGACCAGGACCTGACGATGGCCATCCTGCGGAAGGGGTATCACGTCGCCTACGCCGACCGCGCCATCGGTCTCACCGAGGCCCCCGACACCGTCCGGCTCCTCTTCCGACAGCGCTTCCGGTGGAGCTACGGCACCCTGCAGTGCGCCTGGAAGCACCGGGGCGCGCTCCTGCGGCCGAAGAACGGGCTGTTCGGGTTCGTGGGACTCCCCAACGTCTGGGTCTTTCAGCTCCTCTTCCCGTTCCTCTCGCCGATCGCGGACCTGCTCTTCCTATGGTCGCTGGTGACCGTGTACATGATGGAAGTGATGCACGGCCCCGAGTTCGCGATGCAGACCCTGGAACAGGTGGTGCTCTTCTACACCGCGTTCCTGGCGATCGACTGGCTGGCGGCCGTCGTGGCGCTCTGGATGGAGCCGGACGAGGAGCGGTGGCTCTCCTCCCTAGTGCTGCTGCAACGGTTCGTCTACCGGCAGGTGATGTACCTCGTCGTCGTGAAGGCGGTAATGACGGCCATCCGCGGTTCGGGGCTCGGCTGGGGGAAGCAGGAGCGGAAGGGAACGGTCGCGCTCCGGACGCCCTAGGGCGCACTCGGTGCGGTGCGATCGGTGAGTGTGCCGACAACGGACCCCTGAGACACCACCTCACTCGGAGCAACGATGCGTCCCCTTTGCGTCGGTCTCGCCGCTCTTCCCTTCCTCGTGTCCGTGGCGCTCGGCCAGGGCGTCACCGCGGGCGCCACCGCGGGGAGCGTCAAGCTCGGAAGCGGGGCGACCCAGGTGGCCGGCACCGGCATCATCCAGGTGGCGCCATCCTCCTGGCTCACGCTCACGGCGAGCCCGTCATACAGCCACCTGTCGCAGACGATCGGCGGCACCAGCTACACCAGCACCGGCCTCGGGGATCTCCCGATCTCCGCCGCCGCCAACACGTCGCTCCCGGGTCGGCTCAGCCCCGAACTCGGCGCGGCCTTCGACCTGAGCCTCCCCACCGGCAACAGCGCCTGCGGCCTCGGCACCGGCACCGTCGGCACGTCGCTCGACCTGGGCGTCGGCGCCTCGCTGACCGATGCGCTCCACCTAGCCCTCGGCGCCAGCCGCGCCCTCTCGGGCGACCAGGGGACTTCGGCGTTCTCGCCGAGCGAGGCCACTTCGCTCTCCCTCGATGCCGAATACGCGCTCTCGCCACGGGTCACCGGGAGCGCCTCCCTCGGCGGGGACTTCGGCACCGCGGACTCGGGCCAGGCGCTCGAGCGCTCCTTCGGCCTCGGCGGGCGCTACACGCTGGCCGGCCCGCTGGCCCTGGTCGTCGATACCCGCTTCGGCCTGAGCAGTGGGTCGTCGCCGTGGGCCATCTCGATCGGGATCGGAACTGCGTTCGGCGGCACCAACCCCGTCAGCGGCGCCTACTCGTCGAATCGCCTGCAGCACTCCCTCTCGGGCGGAGCCAACCGGGGTTCGGGACGGGGGAAATTCGGGAAGACCGTCAACTGCTCCTGAGCTCCGTGGTACGCCAACAGGTGAAGAGGCCGCGGATGCTCCCGCGGCCTCTTCGCATTTCACAGTGCCTCTTGGTTTCACCGGTCAGGCGGCGCCAGGTCACCCGCGCGCCCGCAGCGCACCGCCTTCCCTGGTCGAGTTCGTAACAACGGTGTGCTGTCGGTTGCCGTCACGTGCGGCAGCGGCGCGATCCCCCAGGTAGGTCTCGACGAACCACGCCGTGCCGCGTCGACGACATTCCGTCCACGGTAATCCCGTGCGGGTCTTGATGAGTCGGTAGGCCACCGCCGAGTCGCGGCCCACTCTGAGCGCCTGCGCCGATAACGCCTCTCCCATCGTCTCTGCCATCCAGAGCCACCGCGCTATACGCA
>DASSGV010000066.1:0-20611 GCA_035693225.1 Gemmatimonadales bacterium
GTTCAACCTGGTGGCGCTCCTGACCGGGCTCGCGGTCCTGCTGTACCAGGCCGGTGGAGGCGGGGTCGACCGGATGACACCGGAGGCGATCGTGCTGGCCTGCTGGCGCGCGGTCGCGTCCACCGCCTTCGGCGCCGCCAAACTCCTTCTGGGCGACGTGGAGTGGCGGGGCGCCTCGTCGACCGGTCGCCGGGTGCTGGCGGGGGGGATCATCGCCGTGCCGATCGTCGTAGTGCTGGGCGCCCTCCTCGCGGCCGGCGACCCCGCCTTTGCCGCGGTCGTCGGCCGGGTCAATCCGCAGACGCTCATCTCGCATCTGTTCCTGTGGGGTTTCTTTGCCTGGATCACGGCGGGCTATCTCCGTGCGCTGCTGGTGCGCCCGCAGGACCCGGCGGCGATGCCCCCGACACCGCCACAGTTCGGCGTGGTCGAGGTGCGGACGGTCCTGGTGGCGGTCGGGCTCCTGTTCGCGCTCTTCGTGGCGGTCCAGCTGCGCGCGCTCTTCGGCGGTGCTGCATTCGTCTCGGCGGAGAGCGGGCTGACCTTCGCCGAGTATGCCCGGCAGGGATTCTTCCAACTCGTCGCGGTGGGAGCGTTGACGCTGGGGCTCCTGCTCGTGATCGACTGGGGCAACGGACTGGCCGTCGGCGCGCGAGCCCTGGCCTTGGGGATCCTCACCCTCCTGGGGCTCATCCTTGTGTCCGCGGGCTACCGGATGGGGCTCTACGTGTCGCTCTACGGCCTGAGCCCCACCCGCCTCTATGCCGGGATGGCCATCGGGTGGATCGCGGTGGCGGCGGCGTGGTTCGGTGTCACCGTGCTGCGAGGGCGGCGGGATCGGTTCGTGATTGGTGCACTGCTCGCTGCTACGGTGTGGCTCGCCGTGCTGGATGTGGGGAATCCGGAGGCGTTCGTGGTCGATGTGAACGTCGGGCGTGCGGTCGCCGGAGCGCCGTTCGACGCCGCGTACCTGACCGGGCTGAGCGCCGATGCCGTGCCGGCCCTGGTGGCGGCGCTGCCGAAGCTGTCGGTGATGGATCGTTGCGCGGTGGTGGCAGGGCTCCAGGCGTCACGGAAGCGGCAGCGGGCCGGAGGCGATTGGCGCACCTGGAACCTTGCCCGGTGGCGGGCGGAGCAGGTGGTCGCGGCGCTCGAAGCCGGGTCCGATCACCCGGAGTGTCCGGCGGGGCCCGCTTCCTAGAGCTTCATCTCGACGCCGATCCGGATCCGGCGCGGGAGGTCGGTGAGGGCGGCGAGACCGCGAGTAAGGAGGTATTGGGCCTGTGAGGCACGCTGCTGTTCCCCGACGGTGAAGATCCCGTCGCCGTTGCCGAAGCGTTGCTCGGCCCGGATCAGCGCGACGCAGTTGGGTGATGCCGGCGCGTTCGCGGCGGTCTGCCACGCCCCGCATCCGGCGCGCGGGTCGGGGGCACCACCGAACGTCAGGTCGATGCTCCCGTTCGAACCGTTGTACACCCCGTTCGCCTGCGCTTCGGAAGCAAAGGCGGCGCTATCCCCGGAGAACGCCATCGCCTGATCCTGAGCACTCGATGTCGTCGGTGCTGGACCAAGCGCGGCATTGTAGTTCCGGAAGTTGAAAAGATTGTGGGCGTCGACGAAGAACGACAGTGCGTGCCCGCCCACATCGACGCTCCGACTCACCCTCAGGTCGATCGCCTTGAATGCGGGCAGTCGCCCAGGTGGGGTCGTCCAAGGCAGATACACGAGGCCCGGATCGGGACACAATTCCGCCGGTGCGGTGAAGCTTGGAGACGGGCAGCCATAGTCGCGGGCGCCGCTCGCGTAGCGCACCAGTGCGGTGACGCTGGTACGCGAGAGGATCGCGCCTACGGTACTCCCGGCATGCCAGGCCTGAGGGAACGCCAGAGTGCCGATCGCCGTGAGCGTATGCGGGCGGTCCGACTCACCGTAGATCGATGTGACGAGATAGTCCGTGTGCTGGTATGCATATGCGAGTGTGCCGGAGACTACGCCCCGCCGGCCAGAGACCTGCACCTCGATGCCGTCAGTGGTCGCGCTGCCGATATCGGAGAAGCTCGCTACATCTTGCGTGGTCTTGGTGGCAGGATCATAGGGTGCGTGCAAGCTCGCGACGGGGCGAGTGCGATCGCGGCGATCGTAACCGGTCACGGTGCCGTTCAACCCGACACCGAGGTGCTGGGTCACCCCCAATTCGAAGATCGTCGCATCCAAAAATCCGAGGTCGCTCCCGAACACCTGGTGGGTGTTCGTCAGTTGAAGGTCGGTGTTGATCCCGGAAAACGACTCGCCGAAATCGGGGAGCTCGAGCATCCGCGCCCCAGCAGCGTGCAGGTCGGTCTGGTCGTTCAGTCGGATCGCGATCGCAATGTGTGGGCTCAGTCCCTGATGGGACGGATCGGTCCGATACTGGATGAGCGGCTGGCCGTTGTAGGTCGCGATGGACCCGTCGGGATTGCGACCGTACGTGAACTGTCGCGGGAACGGGCCATATTGCGCGAAAGTCGGGTTGGTGGAGACAGTGTCGAGGAGCCAGGGACGCTGGGCCCCGGTGCTGAACTCCTGGTATCGAAGGCCGAATTCCACGCTCGCCCCACCCGACTCGAACCGATCCGACAGATATGCCGCCATCGCCATCGGCTTCTCGATCCAGGCATCCGAAAAGATCAGGGTCGTGAGGCCGAAGCTGTAGTTCGCGATGTTGTAGTGAGTGCCTTCGATCCCGGCGCTGATGGTCCCGATGGATGGCGACCGCCACTCAAGAGCCGCACGGCCCACGACCCGCGTTTCATCGTACATGCTCAGCCGGCTGGTCGGGCCGCCCCCCTCCGCATACCCCAGCAGCCCATATGCGTCGTTGCGCCATTGGTCGATGGTCCCGTACTGCGCCGTGTTGCTCAGGTCGTACGGGGTGATCCGGGAGCCGTTGGTGTTCAGCCGGTAGTTGGTGATGAGCTGGTCGTTGACAGGGAAGTTCGACAGCGTCCATCGGAGGGCCAGGGGCGCGATCAGGAATCCGCCGTAGGGATCGCGGCTCCCGACCTCGGCGGTGGGGTCCAGGGGACCATCCTGCGACTGGTCGTGCTGGAGCGAGACCACGGCCTCCGCGGTGACGCTGGCGGAGAGGGCCCTGCGACCCCCCAACGTCCACACCCGGCTGTCGTTCACGGCGCCGGTCAGCGCCTGGCGATCCTGGTTCAGGAAATAGTCGAATCGGCGTGCCTGGTCCCGACCGCCGAGTGCGGAGAACCAGAGCGTGGTCCGGTCATCGGGAGTGGCGTTGAGGCGGAACTGGTAGCGCTCCGAGGTGCTGGCGGAGAGGGGGATCCGGTCGCCCTGGCAGGGAACGCCGTAGTTATGTGCGATCCCCGGATCGGCGCTCCCGGCGAATGTGGAACAATTACCGCGGTAGACGGCCCAGTTGGCCACGGCGACATACGTGGTATCGGCGAGCGGATCACCATACTTGCTCGGCACCGCAAGCGTGGTGTCCACCCCCGCCGGAACGAAGATCGGTGCTGCCGCACCATCGATGCCCGAGGTCGCGGACTGCTGGCCGTGGACGTAGGCACCCGCAAAGAATGTCAGGTGGTGCCCCAACGGCCCGCCGATGGTCCCCTCGACGCGGTTGACGCCGAAGCTCGCCGCCTTGCCGGAGAGCTCGTCAGTCGAGTATCGGACGCCGCCGGTCCAGCGATCTCCACCCGATCGGGTAGTGAGTCGCAGCAAGCCGGAGCCGCCATTCCCGAACGCCGATCCGTAGGGACCGGTCGTGAGTTCGGCGCTGCCGAGGCCTGCGGTCCACGGGGTGAGCGGGCCGACGCTCGTGCCCAGGCCTCCACCGCGGACGCCGGGTTGGACCGGAACGCCGTCGAGGTAGGTGACCAATCCCTCGGGGGAGCCGCCGCGCACGTAGAGATCGCCGCGTGATCCGGGAGAGACGCCGGGCAGGAAACCGAGTGCGGTGCGGAGGCTGTCGACCGGCAACGAGTCCAGGCCGGCGCCGGACCACTGGTACGAGGTGGTCAGCGGAAGTGAGGTGGAGTCAGGTTGCTGGGCCTGTGCGGGCGTGGCACATACAATGGTCAGGATCCCGAGCACCAGGTCGACTCGGCAGGCAATGCGCATTGTGGAGTCTTTATTGAGGGAGGGTCACCTCGTGGTCAAGACCGGCCTCGCAATGTTGGCGCAGATCTCGACCAGCGCAATCGTTGATCATCACCCCAGTAGGTTCCTTTGTGGGTTCTTAGTATGGCGGGTCTCGTGTTGCAACTGGCCCCTTACACCAGCGCGGCATCGACCTCGCGCCACCGGAGCACCGCGTCCGGCAGTGTCGGAGAGGTGCCATCGATGCCACCCGCACGCAGGGCCTCCGCGCTCGGCACGCTCCCGTCGCGGCCCCGAAAGAGCGCCCGCACGAACGCCAGGGCGTACACCTTCCCCGCCGACTCGAAGCGCTGCTCGAAGTACATCCACTTCTCGTCCCATCCGAGGAACCGGGTCACCAGATCATATCGCTGCCAGAGAGCGAGGGGGCGCTGGAAGCGGATGACGGCACCGCCGAGGACCGGCATCCAGCGGTGCCGGAAGACCACGCGCAGGAACCCGATCCTGATGACCAGGTCGATGCGCCCCAGGTCCATCAAGGTCAGGTAGCGGCCGTTGTTGACGTGCCAGTTGGGGTCGAGGTCGGTGGGGAGGACCCGGAGGCCCAGGCGGGATGGGTCGAAGGGGCGGAGGTCCGACCGGCGGCATACGGCGGCGGCGACCACGAGGATGAGACGGAAGAGAAGGCTCATCCGATGGATACCTGGTCCATCACGTGCCAGCCACCATCCGGTGCCACCCCCGGGCGTCCGGGCCGCGGGATCGGGGTGATGGCTGGCAGTGCGGGCCTTACTTCACAAGCGCGGCGTCGAGGGTCATCGGCACCGCGCTCAGGGCCTTCGAGATGATGCAGCCGGTCTTGGTCTCTTCGGCCATCTTCTTGAAATCGGCCTCGGAGACGCCGGGCACGACCCCGCGGGTGACAAGATCGATGCCCACGATCGCGAACCCTGCCCCCGACTTGTCGAGGTGGACCTTGGCGGTGGTGGTGACGGACGTGGGGATATGGCCTTTGGTGCTCAAGGCCAACGAGAGCGCCATCGAGAAGCATCCGGCGTGGGCGGCGCCGAGGAGTTCCTCGGGGTTGGTGCCCTTGCCGTTCTCGAAGCGGGATGCGAAGGAGTAGGGGCCCTCGTAGGCCCCGCTGCCGAGCTTGACGGTGCCGTTGCCGGACTTGAGGTCGCCGCTCCAGCGGGCATCAGCGGTGCGATGCATCACGCCCGCCCTTCGAACTTGAACGAGACCTTGAGCTTGGCACGGTAGCTCTCGATCTTGCCGTTCTTGATCGCCAGGTCGAGCTCCACTACCTCCGCCACCCGGAGGTCGCGCAGCGACTTCGACGCGCGGGTGATGGCGGCCGCTGCCGCCTTTTCCCACGAGACGCTGCTGGTGCCGACCAGCTCGATGACCTTGTAGACGCTTTCTGCCATGGAATACTCCTTGTGAGGGACACGCCGTTCGTCACCTGCAGGGCCGCCGGGGAACGTGCCCACCGGCGGCTCAGAACATCCTTCCGCCCAGGGGAACTTCCCGCTCCGGCGCCAAAAGCACAACTGCGCCATCCGGATCGGGGAGGCCGAGGACGAGCACCTCGGAGACGACGCCGGCGATGTTGCGAGTCCCGAGGTTCATCGCCGCGATGACCTGGCGCCCGACGAGCGCTTCGGGGGTGTAGTGCACCGTGAGCTGAGCGCTCGAGGTGCGGTGTCCGTGCGGTCCGAAATCGATCTCGAGCACGTAGCTCGGCTTCCGCGCCTTCGGATTGAGCGCGGCGTTGACGATCCGTCCGACGCGGATGTCCAGGGTGTCGAATGCTTCCAGGGGGTTCATCGGCGGCTCACGGCGCCTGCCGCGCGCGCCAGGTCCGGTAGCCGAGCGCGGCGGCGATGATGACGAACGCCAGCCCGGCGATCGCCATGCCGATGTGGCCTTCGAGGAAGGCGCTCCCGATGGCCAGCACCGCCACCAGCGCGATCAGGCCGCGGATCAGGTTCGAGGCGCTGAGAGGTCGCTTGAGAGGGGAGCCGGGGTCGGTCATGGGGCCTGAATGTTATGCGCCTGGACGTTGACTCGATAGACTTGGCGCCGAGTCGAGCTCCTTGGCACGGGCCCGTGCCGCTTCGATGACCTCCTTTGGCGCGCCGGTCGATTCGAGCAGCGCGATCGCGGTCCGGGTGCTGGCCGGTCCCGCTCGACACCGATAGTCGAAGCTCAATCCCTCCGGGCCGATGGTCTCGCGGAAGTGCATCGGGGTATAGAGTTCCGCGAGCATCGACACCAGTTCGCCGTCGTGGGTGGCTACGATGACGGCGTGGGGGGTCTTGTTCCCCCCGTCGACCAGCAGCGCGTTCAGGACTGCCTCACCGGCGGCGAGTCGCTCGATCGTATTGGTGCCGCGGAGCAGTTCGTCAAGCAGGAAGAGGGTCGGCTGCGCCTGGCGGGACTCATCGAGCAGCTGGACCACGCCATCGGCCTCGACCTGGTAGTAACTCTTGCCGGCGGAGAGGTCATCGGCCCGACCGATGAGACTTCGCGCCCGGAATGCACGCCCTTCCCACGACGTGGCGGGACAGGTGTCGAGCGTCCTCGCCAGCAGGGCGGCGATCCCGACGGTCCGCAGGTAGGTGCTTTTGCCGGACATATTGGCGCCGGTGATGATCGTACCGTGTCCCGGTGCGATCGCGATGTCGTTGACGACCGCTTCGTGGACGAGCGGGTGCCAGACCGCCGTGCCCCGAGTCGACGGTGCGTCGGACCAGGTCGGCCGGCACCACTGGCGCGGTTCGGCGCGGAGCGATGCCACCGACAACGCCACGTCCACATCGCCGACCCAGGCCGCCACACGCGAAACCGCGGGCCCCAGCGTCTTGAGGTAGTCCGCGCTCAGGAGCATCGCATTGGCATCGATCAGGAAGAGGAGGTTGAGGTACTCCCAGAGGGAGGCGACGATCTCCCCGGAGACCAGCGGGTCGCGGCTCACCCACCAGGCGATCCTCCGCAGTGGTCGCAGGCGCCTGACGTCATCGGCCAGGGATCGTGCCCCTTCTCCTCCCGGATCCGTCGCGGTGAGCAGTCGTTCCGCCGCCCGGATCAGCGGCCCCATCTGCCGGATCGGCGCGAGCAATCCCGGCACCTGCCACGCGATCGCCGTACGAACGGTGACGTTGGCCACCGCCAGGGCGATGCACACGATCAGCAGGCGCGGAACAAAGGGGCTCCCGGCCAGGCAGCCGATCATCAGCACAGTGAGGAGCGGGAAGATCCGATACCACCATCGCACCCGGATCTGGTCGGGGCGGGTGATGGTCCACAGGCCGTAGCCGAGCGATCGTCCGGCACCGGTGAGCTGGGTTCCGATGCGCTCCCGGAGCGGCGTATCGGCACCGAATCGTGAGGTCAGCGATTCCATTCCGGGCGACGCGTTCCAGGCAATGCCGGAGCGCAGCCGCCAGTAGAGGAGCTGACGGCCGAGTCCGGTGCGGGTGTGGTCGAGGGTGGCGAAGACGGAATCGAGGTGAAGGTCGGCCCAGGTCCTGGCGTCGACGGCGGTCTCGGGAATGCCGGTCGCCTGAAGGGCGGACCACGCCTCGTCGACGCGCTCGTCATCCAGGGTCGAGATCGGCGCAATCGCGCCCCACTCCGAGCGCAGTTTGGCCAGCAGCCTTCGGCGGCGCCGGGCGGTCTGAGCGGCGATCGCCGCGCCGCCCAGCAGTACCGCCAGCAGGACCTCGGCAAGGATCGTGAGGGTCATTCAGGGCCGGGGGGTAGGCTCACTGCGACGGATCGAACGTATGCCGAGCGGCTGCATCATCAACGCCCATGACATTCGAGCGCGTCTCAGGCAAGCTCCCGCTCAAGCTCGGCGACGTCCCGCAGGCTGGCGGGTTCAACTTCTTTGCCTCCACCTTGCAGCCGCCGCTTCACGGCCATATAGGTGATGGTCCGCAGTGCCGGGGTCTCGGGCCATTTGTCCGTCCAATTGAAAAGCTCCAGCATCTTCAGGGCTCCGTCGCGGACGAACAGGACGACGCTGCCGCCGTTCTCTGTACCCTCCAATTCGAACGCCACATCTCCGAACGTGACATTGTGGGGCTCGGTACGGGGCACGTTCGGCGGGACGACGAAGTCTGTGAACACGCCGACGCCGGTGAACGCGCGTCCCACCACGGTCGCGGCCTCATACTGGGCTCGGAGGACTGCCAGCGTGGGATGCGTACCCGCGAGCAGCATCGTCATTACCTGGCGCTCGATCTCGTCCATGGCTCCCCTGGGGCGCGAATGGCCGTCAGCGAGATGGATACGGTGGCAAGGCGGAAGATTGTCGTGCGCATGAAAGTCGACTCAAATCTCCTCGGTCACGAGCTCGCTAGCCAAGGCGCGTGCGTTCATCGCCGATTGAAACCCCGGATGGGCTTCGACCGCCGCAGCAAACGCCGACCAGTCCGCGAAATCGTAGCTCCAGAGTTCAAGGCCGACCAGTTGAGCGCCGTCCTCTGGCGCGAACGCGACTTCGAGCCCGACCCAAGCGAACGGAATATCGTCCTCGCCCTCCGAAAACTGTCGCATCATCGTGAGGATGATCCGGTCTTGTCCATCCGGCACTTCATCGAGTACACCTTGGACCGAGCCACCTTGGCTATTTGAGTTCGCAAGCAGACGCAAGAAGCTCTTGAACGCCTTCCACCCCTCCCAGGCCGAGAATGCAGTCCGCGCCATGCCGGCGGCCTCGAGCTGGGCTTGCAAGAGTTCGGATGCCTGGAGTGGCGTGGTCATCTGTGCGGACTTGCCTTTACCGGATTTGGGAGTTGCACTGTCGATCGCCTTGACAGGGTTCCGGGCCAGTCGGAAAAGATCCCTCGCGCCGCCTCGCTTCGCTCACCGTCACTCGGGATGACAGCGCTGGGGCGCCGCTGAGCTGGAGCATTAGTCCACTGCGCTCCGATGACAGGCAGGCAAGGTCCCTCGGGTCATCTCGCTGCGCTCAATGTCCCTCGGGATGACAGATCGGTGGACGCTCCGCTCAATGTCCCTCGGGGTGACAGATCGGTGGACGCTGAGTTCGCCGTCACTCGGGATGACAGCCCTGGGGCGCCGCTGAGCTGGAGCATTAGTCCACTGCGCTCCGATGACAGGCAGGCAAGGTCCCTCGGGTCATCTCGCTGCGCTCACCGTCCCTCGGGATGACAGATCGGTGGACGCTGAGTTCGCCGTCACTCGGGATGACACCGGAGCACCTAGCACCTAGTGGCTAGCGCCTACTCAATCGCCTGATCCAGATCGGCGATCAGATCATCGGGATGCTCCAGGCCGATCGAAAGCCGCAGCAGCGTCTCCGGCGTCGTCGAGTAGGGGCCCTCCACCGAACGTCGATGCTCGATGAGGCTCTCGGTCCCCCCCAGGCTGGTGGCCTGGAGGAAGACCTTGACCCGCGCTGTTACCCTCTGCGCCCGAGCGGCATCGCCGTCGATCTCGATGGACAGCATCCCGCCGAAGCCGCTCATCTGCTGTTTCGCCACGGCGTGCCCCGGATGGCCTGGAAGCCCGGGGAAGTGCACGGCCTTGACGCCCTTCCGAGTAGTGAGGAACTCCGCCACCCGCGTCGCGTTCTCGCAATGGGTGCGCATCCGGCTTGGCAGGCTCCTGATCCCACGCGCCACGAGCCAGCAGTCGAACGGCGATGGCACGGCGCCGCCGACCTGCTGCACGGTCCTGATCCGCGCAAAGATCCCGTCGGCTTCCCGCGCCACGATGGCACCGCCCAGCACGTCGCTGTGGCCACCCAGGTACTTGGTGGTGGAGTGCATCACGAGGTCGGCGCCGAGCGAGAGGGGGCGTTGCAGTGCCGGAGTGGCCCAGGTGTTGTCCACCGCGAAGATCGCCTTCTTCCGATGGGCCAGTTCGCCAAGTGCCTTGAGGTCGGTGATCCGGAGCAGCGGGTTCGACGGCGATTCGGCCCACACCAACTTGGTCTTCGATGTGATGGCCGCATCGGCGGCCTTGAGGTCGGTCAGGTCGACGAAACTGACGACGAGTCCCCAACGTTCGAAGATGTCCTTGAGCAGGGTGTGCACACCGTGGTACACGTCGAGGGGCGCCACGACGTGATCGCCGGGCGCCAACGCCTGAAAGACCGACATCACGGCGGCCTGCCCGGAGCCGAACGTCGCACACGCCGCACCCCCCTCGAGCGTGGCGAGCGCCGCTTCGAGTGCGTTGCGGTTCGGGTTCCCGGTGCGGGTATAGATGTAGCCGTGCGGCAGGGACCCATCGGGCGCGTGCTCGAAGGTGGTCGAGAGGACGATCGGCGGGACGGCGGCGCCGAACGACGCATCAGGCCCGAGCGCGGCGTGGGCTGCGAGGGTCTCGAAGTGCCGTGCGCCCTGTTCCTTGCTCACGCGAGCTCCCCCCGCAGGACGGTCACGGCCTGGCCGCCGAGTCGCACCCGGTCCGGCCCGACGTGCACCCGTACCACGCCGCCGCGCGCCGATATCTGTGCGGCGGTCATCGTGTCCTTGCCGAGTCGCGCGCTCCACCAGGGGCCCAGCATGCAGTGGGCGGAGCCGGTGACGGGATCCTCGTCGATGCCGGCGCCGGGCGCGAAGAAGCGGGAGACAAAGTCGTGGCCATTGGTCGTGGCGGCCGCGGTGACCGAGATGCCGCGCGTGGTGAGCTCGCCCAGGAGCCGGATGTCGGGCGCGAGATCCCGGACCATCGCCTCCGACTCGACCTCGACCAGGTAATCGAACTTGCCCTGTGCGGTATGCACGATCGGCGTCCCCAGCGCCTCCACCAACTCGGCCGGCGCCTCGGCCTCTTCGGGGGGATCGGCCGGAAGGTCGAGCTCGATCCATGCGCCGGACTTGGTGGCGGTCAGGAGCCCGCTCCGGGTCACGAACCGCGCGGGTTCGTCGGGCCGGAGCTTGCCCAGTTCCCAGAGCACGTGCGCCGAGGCGAGGGTGGCGTGCCCGCAGAGATCCACCTCGACCGCCGGCGTGAACCACCGGAGGCGCCACTGATCCTTCTCGGCCAGGAGGAACGCCGTTTCCGAGAGGTTCATCTCGTTGGCGACGTCGCGCAGCCAGCCGTCGGGCATCGGCTTCGAGAGGAGGCAGACCGCGGCGGGGTTGCCGTGGTAGGGCTTGTCCGTGAACGCATCGACCTGGATGAGCTGTGTGGGCATCGTTCTGGGATTGAAGGGTTCCGGCGACGAACGCGTCAGCCGGTCGGACCGATGATCGCCTCGACCTCGACCTCGACCAGCATCGCCGGATCGATGAGCGCAACGACCTGGACCATCGTCGAGGCGGGACGGATCTGGCCGAACGCTTCGCCGTGCGCCCGGCCGAATTCCTGCCACCGGGATATGTCGGTGACGAAGACGCGGGTCCGCACCACATCCGCCATCGTGGCGCCCGCCTTTTCCAGCGCCGACCGGATGTTGGCGAGCGCCTGGGTCATCTGTGCATACGCATCGCCGACGCCGATCACTGTGCCGTCGGGTCCCGTGGCGGTGGTACCCGCCACGTGGACGACGCTGCCGACCCGGACGGCGCGGGAGTACCCGACGATGGGCTCCCACGGGGCGCCGCTCGAAATGAGTTGCCGGGACATCGGGCTCCGCCGTGAGTGGGACACCGGAAACTAAGGGCGCGCGCGGTCCGCCGTTAGCCGGGTCAGGTGGCGTGGTGGCACGCCACACGATCGGCGCCGATGGGGCGCAGGTCGGGACGTTCGGTGCGGCACCGGGCGTCGACGCCGGGATGCTGGCAGCGGGGATGGAACGGGCATCCCGGCGGCGGTGCTGAAGGGCTCGGCGGCTCTCCGGGCACCACCAGCCGGACGGGGCGGACGGCGGGGTCCGGGATCGGCACCGCGGCGAGGAGCGCCTGGGTGTAGGGGTGCTTCGGGCGCACCAGCACTTCCTCGGCCGGTCCCACCTCGACCAGCCGACCCAGGTACATCACGGCGACGCGCTGGGCGATCTGGCGCACCACGGCAAGATCGTGCGCGATGAACAGGTAGGAGAGCCCGCGGCGCCGCTGCAGGTCCATCAGGAGGTTCACCACCTGGGCCTGGACCGACACGTCGAGTGCCGAGACCGGCTCGTCGAGCACGATGAACCGGGGCTCGACCGCGAGCGCCCGCGCGATCCCGACCCGCTGCCGCTGGCCTCCCGAGCATTCGTGCGGACGCCGGAGCGCGAACGACGGATCGAGACCGACCTCCTCCAACAGGGCCGATACCCGCTTCCCGACCTCGGCGCCCTCCGCGAGCCGGTGGATCTCGATCCCCTCCGCGATCGACCGACCCAGCGTCATCCGCGGATCGAGCGAGCTCTGCGGGTCCTGGAAGACGATCTGGATCCTGCGGCGCATCGTGCGGAGCGCGGCGCCGTCGAGCGAAAAAAGGTCCGCGCCATCGAATCGTGCCGCGCCGGCGGTCGGCGCTTCCAGTCGCACCAGTGTCCGGCCCACCGTCGACTTGCCCGATCCTGATTCTCCCACCAGCGCCAACGTCTCCCCGGCGGCGATGGTGAAGGACACGCCGTCCACCGCGCGGATCGGCGGACGGCGACGCAGCAGGCCCCCGCCGCCAAAGTGCTTGACCAGCCCGTTCACCTCGAGGAGCGGGGCGGTCATTGCCTGGGCCAGGCGCCGAGCCAGCAGCGCATCGAGTGATCGGGGCTGACGTCGTGCACCGGGACCGGCTCTCCGCAGGGTTCGAACACCTTGGCGCACCGGGGCGCAAAGCGGCAGCCGGCAGGCCAGGCCCCCGGCAGCGGCACCGTGCCGGGGATCGGCTCGATGCGCCGGATCGGTCCATCCATCGTGGGCACCGACGCGAGGAGTCCCTGGGTGTACGGGTGGGAGGGGTGCGCAAAGAGTTCCGGCGTGGTGCCTTCCTCGATGACCTGGCCGGCATACATCACCGCCACGCGGTCGGCGCGTCCCGCGACGATGCCGAAGTCGTGGGTGATGAGGAGGAGTGCCATCCCGCGGTCGCGGCGCAGCCGGTCGAGCGTCTCGAGGATCTGGGCCTGCACCGTGACATCGAGCGCGGTGGTGGGCTCGTCGGCGATGAGCAGCTCAGGCTCACAGGCCAGGGCGATGGCCAGCACCACCCGCTGGCGCATCCCGCCGCTCAGCTGGTGCGGGTAGGCGTCGAGGCGCTGCGCCGGATCGGCGATGCCGACCTCCTGCAGGAGCGCCAGCGCGCGGGCGCGGGCCTGCGATTTCGAGGCGAGGCCGTGGGCCACGATCCCTTCGGCGATCTGGTCGCCGACGGTCATCACCGGATTCAAGCTGGTGAGGGGATCCTGGAAGACCATCCCGATCCGTCGGCCGCGGACCGCGCGCAGCGCCGCCGGCGACAGCGTCAGCAACTCGGCCCCGTCGAAGACCACCGAACTCCCGGCGGCGATGAAGCCGGGCGGCGGCACCAGGCGCAGCAGCGACAGGGCGGTGAGGCTCTTGCCGCATCCCGATTCCCCGACCAGCGCCAGCGTCTCGCCGGCACCGATCGAGAACGACACGCCGTCGACCGGGTGGATCGGACCGTCGGGTCCGGGGAAGGTGAGGCGGAGGTCGTACACCGAGAGCAGGGAGGTCATCGGGTCCGGGGATCGAGGGAGACGCGGATCGACTCGCCGACCAGGTTCACGGCCAGCACCGTGACCACGATCGCGAGGCCGGGGGCGAGGCTCACCCACGGTGCCTGTGCCAGCACATCCTTCCCCTCGAGGATCATCCCGCCCCACGACGCCGTCGGCGGGCGGATGCCGACCCCGAGAAAGGAGAGGCCGGCCTCGAGGAGGATCACGTCACCCACGGCAAGGGTGGCGGCGACGAGCAGCGGTCCGGAGGCGTTGGGGAGCAGGTGCCGCAAGATAACCCGGGCCCGCGAGGCCCCCATCGCCTCGGCGGCCTCCACGTACGCCTCGTGGCGGAGCCGCAGGACTTCGCTCCGCACCAGGCGGCTGGTGGCGAACCAGCCGGTGAGCCCGAGCAGGAGGATGAAGGCGGCGATGGGCATCCGCTCCCACGCGGCGGCGGCCAGCAGGAGGTAGAAGAGCCGCGGAATGGCGAGCGCCCCGTCCACCAGCCGCATCAGCACCGCGTCGACGGTGCCGCCCAGGTATCCGGCCACGAGACCTGCGCCGGCGCCCAGCGACATCGATACGGCCACCGCCAGCAACGCGACCGCGAGCGACACCCGCGCCCCTGCCGCCACGCGAGCCAGCACGTCTCGACTCAGCTGGTCGGTGCCGAGCCAGTGGCCGGCGCCGGGAGCAAGGAGGGCCAGGTGGAGCGGATCAGGTTGGGCGTTGGGGGCGGGGAGGAACCCGGGCGCAAGCAGTGCCGCCACGCCGATGATCGCGAGGAGGACGAGGCCGGCGCGGTGCTTCATGGGCGCACCCGTGGATCGACCGCGGCGTACAGCAGGTCGGCGGCGAGGTTGCCGACGACGACGAGCGTGGCAACGAGGGCGGCGCAGCCCATCGCGAGCGGGTAGTCACGCCCGATGACCGCGTCGGCGGCGAGCGATCCGAGGCCGGGCCAGGCAAAGACCGCCTCGGTGAAGACCGCGCCGGTCACCAGCATCGGGAGCCAGAGTCCGAGGAGTGTAATGACGGGGCCCAGTGCGGTGCGCCAGGCGTGGCGTCGGAGCACGGTGGATTCCGGCACCCCCTTGGCGCGGGCGGTCCGGATCCAGTCGGCGTCAAGCGCCTCGAGGAGGGCGCCCCGCTGGTAGCGCATTGTGACGGCGATGGTGGCGACCACGAGTGTCAGGGCGGGGAGGGCCAGATGGTGCGCGATGTCGAGCCACTGTGCCCACGGCGAGGCGGCCGCGGAAGCGAGCGGATCGCTCATCCCGGCCACCGGGAAGAGGTGCCAGGTGAGCGCGCCGATCCACACGAAGCAGAGGCCGATCCAGAACGACGGGATGGCGTACGCGGTCAGTGCGGCGTTGCCGAGCCATCGGTCGAAACGGCCACCGCGGTCGCGAGCCTGCAGGACGCCGAGCCCGAGCCCCAGGGTAAAGTCGATCAGGAGCACCACGCCACCCAGGAGCACCGTGGCGGGGAGGCGCTCCGCGATGAGGGTCCGCACCGGGATGCCGAACTGGATCGAGAGGCCCAGGTCGCCGCGGACCACGCCGCTCAGGAATGACGTGTATTGCGCCAGGAGCGGCCGGTCGAGTCCGTACAGGTGGCGCAGCTGCGTTACGGCGTCGGGTGGGAGCGGGCGATCGGCCGCCAGGCGGGCGAGGGGATCGCCCGGCGTGAGTCGCATCAGGAAGAACAGGAGGGTGAGTGCGACGGCCCACGTGATCGCGGCCTGGGCCACGCGGCCGACGAGCCATCGGCTCACGTCACCGTCCGGGGGCCCGGTCCCGCGGCAGTTGGCGGCCCGGCGCCACCGACCACGCGCCGAGTCCGCTCCAGAATGACTCCGGGTGGAAGACCACGTGTTCATAACGGCGATGCACCGCGATCATCGCCGCTGGCGCGAAGACGAAGGCGGCGGCGGCGTCGGCGTCGATGCGCCGGAGGACCTGCTGCCAGAGCGCCAGGCCGTCGGTCGCGACGCTGGCGGCGCGGATCAGCGAATCCACCGCGGGATCGCAGAAGTGCCCCACGTTGGCACCGTCGATCCCCGCGCAGGTCCACGATTGGGTGAGCCCGGTGGGGTTCGGGTCCTGATTCACCGCGGTGACGTCGATGTCGAATCGTCCGGCCTTGCGGCGATCGAGATAGGTCGCGAAGTCGAGCGGTTCGAGCTGGGCGTCGACACCGATCGCCTTCCACTGCGCCGCCGCCTGGAGTGCCATCTGACGCCGCGCGGCACTGGTGTTCGGGAAGATGACGTCGAGCGTAAGCCGGCGGCCGTTACGGATGGCGATCCCGTCCTTGCCGACCTGGTTCCACCCGGCGGAGGTGAGCGCGCGCCGGGCGAGGGCGGTGTCCTGGCGCGCCGCGGGGTCCGGGACCCGGATCCAGAGTGAGAGCGACGCGGGGCCGACCGGGACCGTGGCCTCGGGGCCGAAGATCGACTGTGCCATCGCCTCCCGGTCGATGGCGAGCGTCAGCGCGCGCCGGACGTCGCGATCGCCGAGGATCGGGTTCTGGCGCGCGGTGTCGGCGGGGTCCCGTTCATTATAGAGGAAGTATCCGAGGGTGAACGACGGCACGGCCACCAGCCGGAGCGCCGTATCGGCGCGTACCCGATCCTGGTTGCTGATCGGCAGGATGTTCTCCAACGCGTCGCCATCGCCGCCGAGCAGGAGGTTCATACGTGCGTTGGCATCCGCCGCGACGCGGAAGATGACCCGATCGAGCCTGGGCGCGCCGAGGAAGAAGCCGGTGTCGGCCGCGAGTTCCACGAACTGTCCCGGCACGCCCCGCACCCAGCGGTACGGCCCGTCGCCGATCGGCGTCCGGGCAAAATCCGACGCGGCGACCGCGGAGGGCGCCAGCTTCTCGAGGAGATGCGCCGGCAGGATCTGGACCTGGTAGGTCGCATCGTAGAACTGGCTCGGGTACCAATGGGTGAACCCGATGGCGACGCGATGGTCATCGAGTGCGGTGACGGACTCGATCGACCGCAGCAGATCCGAGAGGGCCGGGGCGATCGCGGGGTCGCGGGCGCGGGTGAAGCTGAACACGACGTCGCGGGTGGTGACGGGTACGCCATCCTGCCAGTGCGCGCGCGGGTCGAGGTCGAAGACATACGTCAGGGAGTCGCGACGGGTCCAATGCTCGGCGAGTTGCGGGATGAAGCCGGCGTCCCCCGACGTGCTCAAGGTGGGGCCGATCCGCGCCAGGCGGAGGAAGAGGAGGTCCGCGACGTCCTGGTTGCTGCTCCCCTGGATCAACGTCGGAATGGGAAGCCCCGGATACTGTCCGGTGACCACGACGATGCTGCCGTGGTCGGACTGCGCGTGGAGTGCGGGCGCCACGGCGAGCAAGGCACTGACAATGGCAAGGCGGCGGATGGCGGGCGGCATGGGCATAAAGGAAACGGTGCGCCGAGGGACTGCGCTAGGGGGTCGTCAGCGGCGCCAGGTCCAGTCGTCGGAGCGGAATCGCGCGAGGTGACGTTCCGCGAGCGCCACCGCCCGATCCGCGGTGGGACCTGCGTCCTCCCAGGGACCGATCCAGCCGTCCCGAGCGACGCGGGCGAGCTGTTCCGCGACCTCCTCGGCCCCCACGGCCCGGCCCAGCAGGGCGTCCAGCGAGATATCGGCACCGTGGGGTGGGGCACCGCGGGTGACGTCGTTGACCGTCGCCTGCGACCCCGACAGGAGGATGGAGCCGTGCTGGAGGAACGACCCGCCGCGCCGGAGCTGAGCGCTGCCGACGACCTTCCGCCCCCGGGCGATCACTTCGCCGCCCGCGGGTGAAGCGAAGCAGGCACCGTCCTCGAGCGCCGCCGGTGCCACCGGCTTCCGGGCGAGCGATACCGACGCGCCGAGCCCTCGAAGCGCATCAGCGATCACGGTGTGAATGGCGTGGTAGGTCTCGGCCAGGGTGCCGAAGGTGTCCGTCGGGGCCGCGACCGCGTAAGTGAGCTCGTCGGCGTGCCAGACCGCCCGCCCGCCGGTGGGACGGCGGACGACGGGGAGGCCGAGTGCCTCGATCCGGTCGCGGTCGTAGCGGCGGAGTGCCGGTTCGTGGGCGCCGAAGGAGAGCGTCGCGGGCGCCCATCGATAGAGACGCAGGGTCCGGAGCCCATCCGATGCCGCGAGCTCGAGGAGCGCTTCGTCCCGGGCCATGTTCTCCGGCCCGGGATGGGCGGAGTCGAGCCAGAGATGCCAGTGCATAAGCGAGAGCGAGGGAAAGCTCAAGGAAAGCGTGGGAAAGCGTGGGAAAGCGAAGGAAAGTGGCGGATGCAAATATATCTGTCATCCTGAGCGTAGCAGCCAGCCCTGCGCCTACTGAAGGGAGGGATCTTCCCGTCGTTCAGGGAGCGCGTCTCCGGATCCCGATCCACGCTGGCAAGATCCCTCGGTCGCAGTGCTCCCTCGGGATGACGCTCCTCGCGCCAAAATGGCGCCGATGCCCCGTCCTTCGTTGCTTATGTCGCCCTATAATCAGCCTGTTCTCACACGCCACCTTCCCCCGCCTTCCCGCGCTTTCCCCCGCCTTCCTACGCTTTCCCGCGCTTTCCTCCGCCTTCCTACGCTTTCCCCCGCCTTCCCCCGCTTTCCCCCGCTTTCCTACGCTTTCCTACGCTTCCCACTCGCTCATCGGCGGACAGGTGCAGACGAGGTTCCGGTCGCCGTAGGCACCATCGATCCGGCTCACCGTGGGCCACGACTTGTGGGCGCGGGTGGCGGGAGTGGGGAAGGCGGCCCGCTCTCGACCGTAGGGGCGCTGCCAGCTGTCGCTCAGCACATCGGCGAGCGGATGCGGCGAGTGCGAGAGGACGTTGTCTCCCCGGGCCGCGGCGCCCGATTCGACCTCGCCCACCTCGGCGCGGATGGCAATGAGCGCATCGCAGAAGCGATCGAGCTCAAGCTTCGGCTCGCTCTCGGTGGGCTCCACCATCAAGGTGCCCGCCACCGGGAACGACACCGTGGGCGGATGGAATCCGAAGTCGATGAGCCGCTTGGCCACATCCTCGACCTCGACGGCCGCCGACGCCTTGAAGGGGCGGCAGTCGAAGATGCACTCGTGCGCCACCAGTCCGTGCATACCGGTGTAGAGCACCGGAATGTGCGCCTTGACCCGCGCTGCGATGTAATTCGCGTTGAGGATCGCGATCCGGGTGGCCTCGGTGAGCCCATCGGGGCCCATCAGGGCGATGTAGGCCCAGGAGATCGGAAGGATCGAGGCGCTTCCCCACGGTGCCGCGGAGATGGTGCCCGAGGGCGCCTCTCCACCGACCGGGATGACCGGGTGCCCCGGCAGGTGCGGCGCCAGGTGCTGGGCCACCCCGATCGGTCCCATCCCGGGGCCGCCGCCGCCGTGCGGAATGCAGAAGGTCTTGTGGAGGTTCAGGTGACAGACATCGGCGCCGATATCGCCGGGGCGGCAGAGGCCGACCTGGGCGTTCATGTTGGCGCCATCCATATACACCTGGCCGCCGTGGGCGTGGACCACATGGCACACCTCGGCGATGGATCCCTCGAAGACGCCGTGCGTCGACGGATAGGTCACCATCAACGACGACAGCCGTGCCTCGTGCTCCTTCGCCTTGGCCTTGAGGTCGGCGACATCGATGTTGCCCTGGGCGTCGGTCTTGACCGCCACGACCTCGAGTCCCGCCATCACGGCACTGGCCGGATTGGTCCCGTGGGCGGACGCCGGGATGAGGCAGACCGTGCGATGGGTGTCGCCGCGGGCGTGATGCCACGCCTGGATGACCGCGAGCCCGGCGAACTCCCCCTGCGATCCGGCGTTGGGCTGCAGGGACACCCGTGCGAACCCGGTGATCTCCGCCAGCCACGCCTCGAGCGTCCGGAAGAGCTCCTGGTATCCCGCCGTCTGCTCCACCGGTGCAAAGGGGTGGAGCTTGGAGAACCCGGCATAGCTCACCGGATACATCTCGGCGGTGGCGTTGAGCTTCATCGTGCAGGAGCCGAGCGGGATCATCGCCGAAGTGAGGGAGAGATCCTTCGCTTCGAGGGTGCGGAGGTAGCGGAGCATCTCCGTTTCGGAGCGATGGCGGTGGAATACCGGATGGGTCAGGTACTCCGAGGACCGGCGCAGCGTCCGGGGCACCGAGAGTTCGGGCGCCGGCGAGAGGTCGTCGAGCTGGAAGGGCAGCGGCCGGCCCAGGTTGAAGGCCCGGATCAGCGCTTCCAGGTCGGCGAGGGTCGTGGTCTCGTCGACCGAGGCGCTCAACCGGGTGGGCGAGAGGAGGCGGATGTTGATCCGCGCCGCCCGCATCGCGTCGAGCACCTGGGTGGTGAAGGCGGAATCGACCTCGACTGTGACGGTGTCGAAGAAGGCCTGATGCACCACCCGGTACTTGAGCCGCTTGAGCGCTTCGGCCAGGAGGGCGGCCCGGGCGTGGGTGCGTTCGGCGATGCGCCGCAATCCCTCGGGGCCGTGCCACACAGCGTACATCCCCGCCATCACCGCGAGGAGTACCTGCGCCGTGCAGACGTTGCTGGTGGCCTTCTCGCGGCGGATGTGCTGCTCGCGGGTCTGCAGCGCCATCCGGAGCGCAGGGCGGCCGGCGCGGTCCTTCGAGAGCCCGATGATCCGGCCCGGAAGGTGGCGCTTGTGGGCCTCGGTGGTGGCAAAGAATGCCGCGTGCGGGCCGCCGTAGCCCATCGGCACGCCGAACCGCTGGGAATTGCCGACTGCAATGTCGGCACCCCATTCGCCGGGAGGGGTGAGGACACAGAGCGCCAGCAGGTCCGTCGCGGCGGTGACCAGGGCCCCCGCAGCGTGGGCTTGGGCCACGAGGTCACGGAAGTCGCGGGTCTCGCCGTCCGAGCCCGGGTACTGCACCAGGCATCCGATGACCCCGGCCTCGAAGCGGAACTGCGC
>DASSGV010000067.1:0-24623 GCA_035693225.1 Gemmatimonadales bacterium
AGGAGGGGAGGAGGGGAGGAGGGGTAAGGCGCACAAGGGCACGGGGTGCGCCGATGGTGCAAGCCGTCCTATTCTGTCACTTTGAGCTTCCCCGAACTGTCGTCCTGAGCTGCTCCGAACTTTCGTCCTGAGCTGCCCCGAACTGTCGTCCTGAGCTGCCCCGAACTGTCGTCTTGAGCTGCCCCGAACTGTCGTCCTGAGCTGCCCCGAACTTTCGTCCTGAGCTGCCCCGAACTGTCATCCCGAGCTTCACCACACTGTCATCCCGAGCGAAGCGAGGGACCTGTTCCGCGGATATCGAAGATCGCTGCCGAGCTCCCATCCGCCCTTGAGAAGATCCCGCGCTTCGCTCGGGATGACAGAATGAGCAGGTCCCTCCCCCACTTCGCCCCGGAAGGTTCCGGAACCATCCTTGCATCCACCACCGCATCGTCTCTCGCCCACCCATCCGCATTGTCTCCTGTCTCATTTCTCGCTCTCCTCCTCCCCTCCTCCCGTTGCTTCTGGTCTCCTCTCTCCCACCCACCCGCGTTGTCTCCTGTCTCTTTTCTCGCTTCCCTCCTCTCCTCCCCTCCCCTCCCACCGGACCGCGCCCCTTGACTAACCGGCTGGTCATTAAGATATTACTGGACGGTCAGTAAATTGTATTGAACGTAACTCGTTGCAGGGAAACATGATGTCCACTGATATCCAGACACCGCGATGGCATCGGCGACCGGGCGCGCGGCCGGAAGAGATCATCGACGCGGCGGCAAAGGTCTTCGGCGAGAGTGGCTTTGCCCGCGCGCGGCTGGAGGACGTGGCCCGCGAGGCGGGCGTCAGCAAGGGCACGGTGTACCTCTATTTCGACAGCAAGGAAATGCTCTTCCGTGAGATGGTCCGTGCCAAGATCGTCTCGGCGGTGGCCACGGCCGAGGAGCTGGCCCGTGCCTACACCGGCAGCGCGCGCGAGCTCCTGGTGGAACTGGTGCGTGGCTACTGGAAGCTGATGCGCGAGGAGGAGATGGTGCGCATCTCCCGACTCTGCGTGTCGGAGCTCGGATGCTTCCCGGAGCTCGCCAAGTTCTACTACGACGAAGTGATCCTCCGTGCCCGACGGCTCATCCAGACGGTGATGGACCGCGGGCTCGCCTCCGGGGAATTCCGCCCCGTGGCCAACGATTTCCTGCCCCGCGGCCTTCCGATGCTGGTCATCCAGGCCGCGCAGGCACAATGCTTCTTCACCGACCTCGACACCGAGCGCCTGTCCGACCAGCAGGTCTTCGACGGCGTCGTCGACCTCCTCCTCAACGGCGTCCTTGCCCGTCCCGCCGAACCTGGCCACTGACCAACCCATGCGCATCCGCATCCTATCGCTCGCGGCACTCGCCGCCCTGACCGCATCGACGCTCCAGGCCCAGGCGCCGGCCCCTCTGCCGCCCTCGCTCACGCTGGCCGCCGCCGTCCACCTCGGTCGGGAGCGCGCCATCGGGGCGGCACTCGCCCGGCTGGGGGTCCACGCCGCCGACCTCCGCGCATCGGAACAGACCGGACGCCTCTTCCCGACGCTCGACGCCGACGGGATCTATTCCCGCCAGACCAACAACCTGGCCACGTTCGGGATCGCCCTTCCCGGGTTCCCGATCGTCACGCCCGATTTCAACCTCTACACGGTCGACGCGCGGGCCTCCCAGGTGCTCTTTGACGGGGGTCTCTTCAATCGCATCGCCGCCGCACGCGATTCCACCGGCGCCGCCCGGAACGACGCCCGCTCCGCCGCCGACCAGGCCGGAGCGGCGGCGGGGCTTGCCTATCTCCGGGTGCTGAGCGCCGAAGAGACGGTGCGTGCGCGCCAGGCCGACAGCGCCGTGGCCGCCGACCTTCTCTTCCAGGCGCAGCAGCTCCGGGCCGCGGGCGTGAGTGCCGCGATCGACGTCACGCGCGCCGAAGTCAACGCGGCGGCAGTGCGGACCCAGCTGCTGGTGGCGCGGAGCGCCGCCGATCGCGCCCGGATCGAGCTGGCCCAGACGCTCGATCTGCGACCCGACACCACTCTGGCCCTCGCCGATTCGCTGGGCGGCGGCGCGCTCACCATCCCGGTCAACGCCGATTCCGCGGTGGCGTACGCCCTGGCCCACCGGCCAGAGGCCGCCGCGGAGCGGGAACGGAGCCGGGTGGCGGCCCTGGGCCGGCGCGCCGCGTTCTGGGACGCCCTTCCTACCCTCGGTCTCTTCGGCAGTTACGACTATGCGGGCACCGCCACCGACCAGATGAACGGGACCTACCAGGTGGGCATCAAGGCGACGGTCCCGATCTTCGACGGCTTCCGCCGCCAGCGCCGCTACGCGGAATCCGGCGATCGCGTCGACGCGCAGGCGCTGCGCGAGCACGCACTGCTGCAGCAGGTGGAAGTGGACGCGCGTTCAGCGGTCCTCGACCTGCAGAGCGCTCGCGATCAGGTGGCGCTCGCCAGCCAGCGACTGGGCCTGGCGGAGCAGGAACTGTCCCAGTCCGAAGAGCGCTTCAAGGCGGGCGTCGCCGGGAGCGTGGAGACCAGCAATTCGCAGGCGAGCCTGATCCAGGCCCGCGACGCCTACATCCAGGCGAAGGTCAACTTCGCCACCGCGCGCCTGCGGACGTACCGCGCGCTCGGCGCCCTCGACCAGATGCCCTGACCGGCACGTACCGACCGACAGAAAGCCACAGACCCATGTCCGCCACCGCCACACCCGTGGAGCAGTCGATGACCGCGAGCACCACCCCCGAGACCGCTCCTCCCGCCGGCCCCCAGGCTCCCAGGAGCCGGATCCGGTTCTACATCATCGGCGCCGTCGCCGTTGTCGTCCTGGCCTGGGGCGTCAAGCACCTGCTGTACGCCCGTTCCCACGAGGGCACCGACAACGCCCAGGTCGACGGCCACATCACGCCGATCGCGCCCAAGGTCTCGGCCTTCGTCGCCGAGGTGCGGGTCGAGGACAACCAGCCGGTCAAGGCCGGCGACACGCTCGTCGTGCTCGATGACCGGGACCTCAAGGTCAAGCTGGCCCAGGCCGAAGCCGACCTGGCCGCGGCGCGGGCGCAGGCCGGCAGCAGCAGCCGCGCCGGACAGGCGCAAGCCCAGCTCGAGGCGTCCCGCGCCTCGTCGGGAAGTGCCGCGAGCGCCGTCACCTCGGCCGAGGCGGGCTTTCGCAAGGCCTCCCAGGATCTCGACCGGATGAAGGGCCTGGCGGCCCAGCAGATCGTCTCCGCCCAGGCGCTCGATGCGGCCCAGGCGGCGTACGATGCCGCGCGGGCCAACCTCACCACCGCGCAGCGGCAGGCCAACGCCGCCGAGAGCCAGGTCGCGGCCGCAGCCGCCGCGCTCACCAGCGCCGACGCCCGGTTGGCGGCGGCCCAGGCGACCGTCGACAACGCGCGGTTGCAGCTCAGCTACACGCACGTCACCTCGCCGCTCGATGGCGTCATCGCGAAGCGGTCGGTGGAGCCGGGGGAACTGATCCAGATCGGCCAACAGCTGATGGCCGTGGTCCCCCTGCACGACGTGTGGGTCACCGCCAATCTCAAGGAAACGCAGCTGAAGGGCGTGGTGCCGGGCGCCAAGGTCGCGTTCACCGTCGACGCCTACCCGGGCCGGACCTTCACCGGACACGTGGAGAGCGTGAGCCCGGCCACCGGCGCGCGCTTTGCGCTGATCCCGCCGGACAACGCCACCGGCAACTTCACCAAGGTCGTGCAGCGGATCCCGGTGCGGATCGCGGTGGACGGCGGGGTGGACGCGGAGCACCCATTGCGGCCGGGGATGTCGGTCGAGACCGAGATCGCCACGCACTGAGGCCGCACTGATGGCAACGATGGCATTGCCGTTGCCGGCGCGGCGGGAGCAGAGCCGCGCCGACATCTACGGCGCACGATACCTGATCGCCTTCGCGGTGACGCTCGCAAGCATGCTCGAGCTGGTCGACACGAGCATCGTCAACGTGGCGATCCCGCACATGATGGGGAACCTGGGCGCCACGCTCGATGAGATCGCGTGGGTCAGCACCGGGTACATCGTGGCGAACGTGATCATCCTCCCGCTCACCGGCTGGCTGTCGGTGCGATTCGGCCGGCGGAACTACTACACCGGCTCGATCATCCTGTTCACCACCGCGTCCTTCTTCTGCGGCAACGCCCACACCCTCGAGTCGCTGGTGTTCTGGCGGGTGGTGCAGGGGATCGGCGGCGGCGCCCTGATCTCGACCGCGCAGGCGATCCTCTTCGACGTCTTCCCGCTGGCCGAGCGCGGCACCGCGATGGCCATCTTCGGGATGGGCGTGATGGTCGGGCCGACACTGGGGCCGACGCTCGGTGGGTGGATCACCGACAACTTCGACTGGCCCTGGATCTTCTACATCAACGTGCCGCTCGGCATCATGGCCGCCATCATGACCTGGCGCCACGTCCCCGAACCGGAACACGTGGTGGACCAGGCCGATACCGTCGACTGGTGGGGACTGGCGTTCCTGATCATGGGGATCGGCGCGCTGCAGGTCCTGCTCGAGCGCGGCGAGTCCAAGGGATGGTTCGACTCGGCCGAGATCATCGCCGAGACCGTCATCGCCGGGTTCGGGGTGGTGGCGTTCATCGTGCGGGAACTGGTGGCCGACCACCCGATCGTCGACCTGCGCATCCTCAAGAACCGCCAGCTCACCGCCGGGGTCGTCTTCGGGCTGGCGCTGGGCTTTGCGCTCTACGCCAGCGTGTTCGCGCTCCCCATCATGCTGCAGAACCTCCTCGGCTACACCGCGTGGGACACCGGGAAGGTCATCCTGCCTGGCGCCATCGCCAGCGCCATCACGATGGCGTTCGTGGGGAAGTTCGTCGCCAAGTTCGATGCGCGGGCGCTGATCGCCGCCGGGGTGGGTCTCGTCTTCTGGTCGATGTGGCTGCACTACCGGCTGACGCTCGACATCGGCCTGGGCGATCTCTTCTGGCCGATGGTGCTCCGCGGCGTGGGACTGGGGCTCATCTTCGTGCCACTGACCAACGCCGCCGTGGCCGACCTCCACCCGCGGCAGTTCGCCCAGGGCACGGGGCTCTTCAACCTGTCGCGGCAACTGGGCGGGAGCTTCGGCATCGCCATCGCGGCCACGCTCATCGGCCGCTTCACGCTCCAGGCCCAGACCGCACTCACGGCCCACGTGAACGTGTACCAGCCCGGCGTCTCGAGCTGGCTCGCCGGCGCCACCCGCACCTTCGAGCGCCTCGGCGGCTCCGCCCAACATGCGGGGCTCCAGGCCCAGGCGCTCCTGGGCCGGGTCATCCAGGGACAGTCGATGATGATCGCGTTCGAGCGGGTCTTCCTGACGATGGGGATCACCTTCGTCTGCGCCCTGCCGCTGCTCCTCCTGTTCCGGACCGGCAAGGTGGCGGGGGGCAGCCCGGCGCACTGAGGTACTACGATCCGACTCGACACGCTCCTGAGTCCGGCGCCTCGCGCTGCAACACGATCCGCTGCTCCAGTCGCGACCGGAAGGCGCGTTTCGGGTCGGCGACGATGCGGGTCTCCGCCACGATCGATCGCTCCCACCGTTCAGGCCCCGAGGTCGGGCTCCAGGTGAGCCGGCCGGTCTCCGTTTCGCCATCCTCGATCTTGGCCGGTGTCGGCGCGCCGATGTTCCGTTCCTCCCGATGCAGCGTCTTCCGTGACAGCGTGTAGCGCTGCCACACCTGGCCGCCGCCGGTGCTGTCGGTCAGGCGCGTGACCGCCAGCTCGGCCCCATCGTTCCACGTACGGCCGACCGCGAGCGGCCGTGGAGGCAGGTGAGGGAAGAGGTCGTCCGGCACGCCGGTCAGGTCGGCGATCGCGGCGACGTCATCGGGAATGAAGGGCACCTGTTCTTCCCGCCATCCGCCGTGAGCGCCCAGCGCTCCCACGTAGCGGCCGCCCAGCAATCCCTCGGTGGAGGGGTGGATGCGGCCGCCATCGGCGTCGCGCCAGACGGTGAGCGAATCCCACCAGATCGAGAGGTGGAGCCCCGTATCGGCGGCGGCGTGGGCCAGGATCCGTCCGTCACGCCCCGCCTGCTCGATCCGGGCCTGTCCGTTGAGTTCGGTGCGCACCGTGCCGTCGACCGACTGGTGGAACGCCGCACAGGCCAGCATCGGCGTCGTGTATGCCTGCGCAGCGAGCGGTGCGGCGGCGACGAGCAGGGTTGCGCCGACGGCGATCCGGCGCGAAGATGGGCGGACCAACCTGACCAGGGATCGCCATGCGGAATGCATGCTTGAAGGTAGCCGCAGGACTCGTGGTTCTGGGAGCCGCACCGCTCGCGGCGCAGACACCCCCTCCCGCCCCGCCCACCGAACATCGGGTGCTGGTCCACGCCGGCACGCTCATCGACGGCGTCGGCGAGCACGCACGGAAGGATCAGGGGATACTCATTGTCGGCGAACGGATCGTTGAGGTGGGCCCGTGGAGCACCGTGGCGGCGCACGGCGCGGGTGCCGAGCAGGTGGACCTGAGCCACGCGACGGTGCTGCCCGGGCTCATCGACGCCCACACCCACGTCCTCCTGCAGGGTGACGTGACCGCCGCCGACTACGACGAGCAGCTGCTCAAGGAGTCGATCCCCTATCGTGCCATCCGGGCCACCGCCGCAGCGCGGACCGCGCTCCTCGACGGGTTCACCAGCATCCGCGACCTCGAGACCGAAGGCGCGATGTTCGCGGACGTGGACGTGAAGACCGCCATCGCGCGGGGCGTCATCCCCGGCCCCCGGATGTTCGTCTCGACCCGGGCCTTTGCCCCGACCGGGATGTATCCGCTGCTGGGCTACTCCTGGGAGCTCGACCTCCCGCACGGCGTCCAGCCCATCGACGGCGTCGATGCCATCCGGCAGGCCGTCCGCGATCAGGTGGCCCACGGCGCCGACTGGATCAAGTTCTACGCCGACCGCCGCTACTACGTCGGCAGCGACGGCCGGCTCCGCAGCTGGGTCAACTTCACCGACGAGGAAGCGAAGGCGCTGGTCGACGAGGCCCACCGCCTCGGGCACAAGGTGGCGGCGCACGCGATGGGGTGGGACGGCATCGATGCGGCGCTCAAGGCCGGGGTCAATTCGATCGAGCACGGCTACGGCCTCACCCCCGACCTGATGGACCGGATGGTGGCGCAGCACGTGACCTGGTGCCCCACCATCTACATCGGGATCTACATGGCCCCTCGTCGCGGCGGGGTCTGGGGCAGGATGGGTGACATCGAGCGCACCGCGTTCGCTGAAGCGCTCCAGCACCACGTCGACATCGTCTTCGGGACCGATGCCGGCGGGTTCCCGTGGAGCGAGAACGAGGCAAACGAGTTCCGCTACATGGTACAGTACGGGATGACGCCGATGCAGGCGATCCAGTCGGCGACCAGCCGGGCCGCCGGCCTGCTCGACGCATCGAACGATATCGGCAGCGTGGCCGCCGGCCGCTACGCCGACCTGATCGCCGTCGATGGCGACCCGCTGGCCGACATCACGCAGCTGGAGCGGGTGACGTGGGTGATGAAGGGAGGCGTGGTGTACCGGAAGTGAAGAGTAAAAAGTGAGAAGTAAAAAGTAAGAAGTAAGAAGTAAAAAGTGAGAAGTGAGAAGTGAGAAGTGAACGGGGCTCCGCGATGGTGGAATACCCCGTTCCTTTTCACCGTTCACTGTTCACTTTTTACTCTTCACTCTTCACTTTTTTACTGCTCACTCTTCTCGCATGAACGGATAGGTGTGATCCACGGGCGGGACGAAGTTCTCCTTGATCGTCCGGGGGGAGACCCACCGCAGCAGGTTGAGGATCGAGCCGGCCTTGTCGTTGGTGCCGCTGGCGCGGGCACCGCCGAAGGGTTGCTGCCCCACCACCGCCCCGGTCGGCTTGTCATTGATGTAGAAGTTGCCCGCCGCGTTCCGGAGCACGCGGTCGGCGGTCTCAAGCGCGGCGCGGTCCTTCGCGAACACCGCCCCGGTGAGCGCGTACGGACTGGTCGAATTGACCAACTCGAGCGTGGATGCCCAGTCGGCGTCGGGATAGACGTGCACGGTGAGCACCGGCCCGAAGATCTCGTCACACATCATCCGGTACTTCGGATCCTCCACCTGCACCAGCGTGGGCTCCACGAAATAGCCGGTCGAGTCGTCGCAGGTGCCGCCGAAGACGATGGTGACGCCCTTCGCCTTCTTCGCCTCGTCCAGGTACCCCTTGATCCGGTCGAACGCCTTCCGATCGATGACGGCGCCCAGGAAATTCCGGAAGTCGGCGACGTCGCCCATCTTGATCGCCTTGAACATCGCCACCATCCGGTCGCGCACGGCGGGCCAGAGTCCCGCCGGCACGTAGGCGCGGGAGGCGGCGCTGCACTTCTGGCCCTGATACTCAAAGGCGCCGCGCACCAGCGCCACCGCGAGTGCCGCGGGATCGGCGCTCCGGTGCGCCACCACGAAATCCTTGCCGCCCGTCTCGCCGACCAGTCTGGGGTAGGTCCGATAGGTCTTCACGTTCTTGGCAACGGTCTGCCAGAGGGACTGGAACACCTCGGTCGAGCCGGTGAAGTGGATGCCGGCCAGGTTGGCGTCCGCCAGCAGCGTGTCCGAGACCAGCGCCGCGCTGCCGGGCACGAAGTTGATGACCCCCGGCGGCAGGCCGGCCTCCTCGAAGATCCGATGGATGAAGTAATTGCTGAGCGACGCGGTGGCCGCTGGCTTCCATACGACGACGTTGCCCATCAGCGCCGGGGCCGAGGGGAGGTTGCCGCCGATCGCGGTGAAGTTGAAGGGCGTGATGGCGTAGATGAACCCTTCGAGGGGACGGTGGTCGAGCCGGTTCCAGGTCTGGGCCGAGCTCATCGGCTGTTCCTTATAGACCCGCTCGGCGAAATGCACGTTGAAGCGCAGGAAGTCGATCAGCTCGCAGGCCGAATCGATCTCCGCCTGGAACGCCGTCTTGCCCTGGCCCAGCATCGTGGCGGCGTTGACGGTGGCGCGCCAGGGACCGGCCAGGAGGTCGGCGGCCTTGAGGAAGACGGCGGCGCGCGCCTCGAAGCTCCACTCGCTCCATTCGCGCCGGGCAGCGAGGCTCACCGTGATGGCCTCCTGGATCGTCGACGCATCGGCCTGGTGGACCTTGGCGATCACGTGCCGGTGATCGTGCGGCATCACCACGTCGACCGTCCTGGCGCCGCGGATCTCCCTGCCGCCAACGATGACGGGGATCTCGGTGACCGTGGCCGCCAGCCGCTTCAACTCCGCCTTCAGGGCAGCGCGTTCCGGTGAGCCGGGGGCGTAGGAGAGGACCGGTTCGTTGATCGGGGAGGGGGGGGAGAAGATGCCGGACATTGATTGCTCGTTGCGGAAGTCAGCAGGACGGTCGGATGATCGGTCAGTTCTGAAAGATAACAGACCCTACCGCGCCCCCCGACCCCGAGGAGCCTGGAATCCCGTGCACCGGCCCATCGGCGGGTGCGGTCATCGGAAGAGCCCCGCTGGCGGCGTGCCGCTCACCGACGGCCGGTCCAGCGCCGCCAACCCGTTCCGGACCAGGATCGCACGCCCGGCCGGTGACAACACGAACCGCACGAAGGCGCGTGCCATCTCGGGATGCGGCGCCGACCGCGGAATGGTGAGGCCATACTCGATCGGTGCGCCCCGGAACTCGAGGGAGTCCCCTCCGGCACCTCGACGGACCCTGACCGACACCGCCGCATAGCCGGCGCTGTCGGCGGGATCGCCAAGGTCGATCTCGTGCGGGAGCTCCACAGAGGACAGGCCCGAGGTCACGGCCAGTGACCGGTAGGACCAGGCGTAGTCGAGTTCGCCCGCCTGCACCAGCGCGATGAGATCGGTCTCGCTGGGCCTGATGTAGCGACGCGGCAGCGCGGCCCGCAGCCGCCCTGCCAGGCCGGGCACGCCGTAATACCGCTCCGCAAGCTCGAAGACGAGGAGCGTGCGATACCCGCTCGGGTCGAGTGCCGGGTCGGACGACCCCATTCGCACGCCCGGCGCCGCCACCACCCGCCACCAGTTGTTCGCGTTGATCGTGTCGCCCCCCGCCGACGTGGGGCCGTGGAGCAGCACCATCTCGTTCCGCGCAAAGGCCACGTACCAGCCGGCCACCCGAGGCATCAGGAGGCGCAGGATGACGTCGATATCGGCGCTGGCGTAGATGTCGGGGACCTGTCCCAGGTCCACGATCCGGCGCGCGAGGTCGACGCTGCCGGCATTCGTCTCTGCCGGCTCGACACCGGGATGGATCAGGGCAAAGCTGTCGAGGAGTTCGCGGAAGGGACGGGCGAGGGAGCCGGCAGTGAAGACGGAGAGGGACTGGGCGGACAGGCACACAGGCGCGCAGGCGCACAAGCACAGAGCGACCAGCACGACGGTGCCCGGCGATAGAAGGTTGCACGTTGACTGAAGGACCCGCCCGACGGCCGATCCCGCTCGCGCCTGGAAACTTGTGCGTCCATCCGCCCATCGGCCGGTGCGCCTGTGCGCCGGTGCGCCCACTGCCCTCACTTCTTCTCCAGGAATCCCCGGACGCGGTCGGCAAAGGTCGACGGGTCGAACGGCTTGTTGATGAACCCCGCCGCTCCCTGCCGCATCACCTCCTGTTCGAGCCCGGGCTTCGATTCGATGGTGACGAACACCACCGGAATGCCCTGGGTGCGGGCCGACTGCTGGAGGCGCTGCCACGCACCGACGCCGCCGCCCGCCGGCATGTTGATGTCGAGCAGGATGAGGTCGGGCGGATTCTTGGTGGCGAACATGAACCCCTGCACGGCGTCGAAGGCGGCGGAGACCTGAAAACCCCCGGCCTTGAGCGCCGCCGACATCACTGCGACCATCGTCTTGTCATCGTCGATGACGAGCACCCTGAGATCGGCCATGGGTCAATGTTGCGCCCCGGCAGTGCCGGGGCGCAAGGGGCCCAAGGTCCACTGCAATCCCACCTTGTCGGGTCCGAGGAGGATGCGGGGTGGGGTGATCCGGAACAGCCGCCACTTGCCGTTCACCAGCTTGGCCGACGTGGTACCGATGATCGCACCCGCCACCACGTCGCTGAACCAGTGGGCGTTGAGGACGATCCGGGAGGCCCCGGTCCCCGCCGCGAGGGTGTAGAGCCCGGCGGTGGCCCACCCGCGATGGATCTCATCCGAGAGCGAGGTCGCGAGTGCGAACGCGGCCATCGTGTGTCCGGACGGCATCGAGGCCCACCCGGAGAAGGGTTTGAATCCGGTCTGTGCGGGGCCCTGATATGGTCGTGCGCGCCCGATGACCTCCTTCAGCGCCTCGGCGATGACCGACCCGACGATGAGGCTGCCGCCGACCCGGGCGCCCGAGCGGGTGAGCGAGGGGCTGTGCGCCAGGAGGCCGGCGCCGATGATCGCCGCCGGGATGACCACCGGGACGGCCCCCGACCCGAACCGCTGGACCGCAGTGGCGATATCCTTGTCGGTCTGGGTGTTGTGGTCCTGCCCCAGGTCGTGGACGGCGTTGTCGGCGGCAGAGGCCAGAAAGACGCCGCCGGTCGCGACCGCGACGTGCCACCACCGGATCGGCGCGCCGGGCAAGGGAGCGGCAGAATCCTGCGCCTCGGGGACTTGTGCGCCGCCCTGTGCGTTGAGCCGGGCGGGCGGCAACATCAGCAGCGCCAGCAGGACCGCGGACATCGTGCGGACGGTGGTGGTCATTGCCGAAAGGTAGCTCGGGGAGCCGCAAAGTCCGCCATTTTGATTACATTAAGTCGTTCCCTCGACCCCCGGACGCCAAGGCGGCGTCCCCTGCTCCGGACCAGACCTCATGCGCCGATCCCTCCTGTCCTTCATTGTCGTGGCCGCCGCCCTCGCCGGGTGCCGCGGGTATGACTCGTACGATCCCCTCGCATCGCAGGCCGGGCTCATCCCCGCCGATCGCTACGCCACGTTCGGGCGGGAGCAGGCCGAGGCCATCGCGATCGGCCGGGAGCTGGGGGGCAAGCACGGACTGAACGAGGCCGATCAATATGCCTCCGTCGTGGCGTATGCCCATCAGCAGCCCGACGTCGTGAACGTCGTTGCCGACAGCCAGGCCCACATCCTCACCGTGCAGTTCAAGAGCGGGTGGGTGGTCGGGGTCGATCCCATCAATGACGGGAAGCACGGAGCGGAGACCGCGATACCTGGGAAGTAGTGGGGCGGAATGCAGCTATCAGCTATCGGCTGTGGGCTATCAGCTATCAGCGCTTAGCTCCAGACTCTCAGCTCCAGACTCTTAGCTCTCCCCCTGAGGCCTCCATGACCGCCATCCCGACGCCCCCGCCGCTGTCGCCGGACGCCCCTGCCGCGTGGGAGGATCTGCTTGAGATCTTCTACGCGCCGAGTGCCGTGTTCGAGCGACGGAAGGCGTCGCCGAAGTTCTGGCTCGCGTTCGCGGTGGTGTCGGTCCTGGTGGCCGTCGTCCTTTTTGCCGGCAAGGGGTTGCTGCAGCCGGCGTTCGACGCGGAGTTCGCCCGCGGGATGGCGCAGGCGATCAAGAACAACCCCCAGCTCACCCCGGACCAGGTCGAGAAGGGGCGCGGGATCGCCACGACCTTCAGCACCATGTTCCTCGGCCTTGGCGCTCCTATTGCGATGCTGGCCCTGGGGCCGATCATCTGGCTCTGCGGCAAGATGGTGGGCGCGGTTGAGGACGTGACCGCCGCCTGGATGATCGCGGCTCTCGCCTACCTGCCGCGGATCCTCGGCGCCGTGGCGATGGTGGTGCAACCCCTCCTGATGCCGCCGGAAAAGGTGACCGGATTCGCCTCGCTGTCCATCGGGCCGGCGCGATTCCTCGACCCCGACACCTCCAGCAAGCTCCTGACGCTCATCACCACCCGGCTCGATCTCTTCACCATCTGGAGCACCGTCATCATCGCGATCGGGCTCAAGGTGACGGGCAAGGTCTCCACCGCAAAGGCGTGGACGGCGACCGCGGTGGTGTGGCTCATCCCGATGCTGTTCGGCCTGATCGGGGTGCTGCGGGCAAAGTAGGAACGCATCGGACAACGGCACGGCCGGTGGGTGGTCCCGGCCTCACCTGAGGGGCCCATGAAGCGCAATACGATCATCACGGTCCTGGTCATCGCCGCCTTTGCCGGGCTCCTGCTCTACTCCACGCTCTCCGCCCAGCAGATCCACTGCGATGTCTGCGTCACCTTCAACGGCCGCGCCAACTGCGCCTCCGCCACCGCCGCGAACGAGACCGATGCCGCCCATTCGGCCCAGGCCACTGCCTGCGGGATCCTGGCCCAGGGGATGGCGGAGTCGATCAACTGCGGCGAGGTCCAGCCGACCAAGCGGGCATGCCAGCACGCTGCCTGACCCACGGCAGTCAGCGAGGAAGTCGCTGCTCGCAGACCGGGCTGGCCCAACACCTCCACGGCCCCCAAGTCGTTCCCCCGTCGACAACTAACCCGGTGCCGACCGTCCATTGGGCGAGTTGGCACCGGGATTGCGTTATTGGCGGGGGTCGCGCGTCCCGACCCCCGCCGGGACGCCCGCCGAGGAGATGCCCCTTGGGGGAACTGATCATCCGTGACATGGACCAGGGCGAGGATTTCACCGCCTGGTTCGCCGAACTGGTGGAACGCCAGGACGAGTCGTCCGGCGCCCACCTCTTCTACCACGACCGCTACCTCATCCTCACCAACGACATCGGTGAATGGATCGGGGGAGTCCGGTTCTTCCTGCGTGGCGGCGTGGCCCACCTCCTCGAGTTCGCGGTCGAGGCGGCCCACGAAGACGTGGGATACGGCCTCCGACTCCTCGAGGCGTTCGAACATCGTGCCCGCGACGCCGGGGCGCACCTGGCCGAATTCTGGACCAACGACCTCGATTCGGCCGGCATCTACGAAGAGCTGGGATGGCGCGAGGTCCTGCGCCGGGAGCAGTATGTCGGCCGCGGCCCGTGGGTGCTGCTGGAAAAGCGGCTGAACCCCTCAATCTGAAGGATCGGCCAGAAAACACCCCCGGGACTATCGAAATGGCGTTCAAATGGCCAACTTTGGCCTATGACGCTCACTGACGCCGCCCGCGCGTTCGCCCGGAAGGTCGAGGTCCTGCGCGACCTCGAGACGAAGGTCCTCGAAATGATGAGGGCCCACGAGGAAAAGCGCCCGCTCTGGTTTCCGCACGACCTCCTCTCCCCGGCCCCGGACAGCTGCCCTGACACCCACGTGGCCCAACTCCGCGAGCGGGCCGAGGGGATCCCCGACTCCGCCCGGGCAGCGCTGGCGCTCAATCTCCTCACCGAAGAGGGGTTGCCGCACTTCCACCGCCTGCTGGCGGTGTATCTGGGCGATGACAGCCATTGGCAGAAATGGAACTTCCTCTGGACCGCCGAGGAGGACCGCCACGGCGCCATCCTCCACGATTACATCCACGACACCCGCCTGGTCGACCAGCGCAAGCTCGAAGAGCTCCAGTTCAACTACATCCGGAACGGCTTCACCCCCGCGTGGGACAAGGATCCGTACCGCGTGTTCGTGTACACCACGGTGCAGGAGCGCGCCACGCAGCTGAGCCACGCCAACACCGGCAAGCTCTGCGGCGAGTACGAGCCGGTCATCGGTGAGGTGCTCTCCAACATCGCGAGCGAAGAGGCCCGGCACTTCACCTTCTACCGCAACGTCTTCAGCGAGATCCTCGCGCGCGATCCCGACGAGGCCCTGCACTCCGCATCGTTCATCCTGCCGAGCATCGAGATGCCGGGACACACGATCCCGGGATTCCGGGAACTGGCCGACGTGATCCGGCGTGCCGGCATCTACGGACCACGCGACTATCTGCGCATCGTGCAGGAGCAGATCCGGCACTGGAAGATCGAACACCTGAGCGGCCTCGGGGAGATGGGCCGGGTGGCGCAGGAGAAGATCCTGCAGATCCCGGACCGCCTGCGCCGTATCTGCGAGTTGCTCGAGACCCGCAGCCGGGCCAAGACGTTCGCCTTTGACGTGGTGTTCCGGCGCGAATTCGCGATGGAGTGAGGATGACGGCCCCCCGCCTTGCCCTCCTGTGCCTTGTCCTGGCGGCCTGCGGACACCAGCCCGCCGCGACGCCCGCCGCAGCTGCCGCGACGGACTCCACCCCCGCATCCGATGCCCTCTCCACCGAGGCCCAGGCCGACGCCGCCCGCCTCGGACACGAGATGTTCGAACTGGTCGACAAGACGATGAGCTACTACTCCTCCCATTTCGGTGAGTTCCCCCGGAACATCAACGGACTGGGGATCGACAGCCTGACCCCGGCCACCGTCCGCCGGCTCACCGTGAACGGCAAGGTACCCACGGTGTCGGTGGCGTTCCGACATGCCGAAGGCCACGCCATCACCGCGTGCAGCGGGACCAACAAGGTGCTGGAAGACTCGATGCTCAACGGCGGTGCCTATCCGGTCGATTGCACGCTGGCCAATGGCAGCGTCCGCACCATCACCATCGGCGGCTGACATTCCGCGCTCCACCCCGTGATGCTCGCATACTGCTTCCTCGCCCTCCGCGTTGCGATCCTCGCCGCCAACCTCTTCGCGATCGTCATTGCCCTCACCGCGTGGGCGGTCCGCCGCCGCAGGATCTCGCCGTTCAACCGCTGGGCCGCCATCGTGCGCCGCTG
The DNA here is from genome assembly GCA_035693225.1 of Gemmatimonadales bacterium. Taxonomy (GTDB): domain Bacteria; phylum Gemmatimonadota; class Gemmatimonadetes; order Gemmatimonadales; family GWC2-71-9; genus CAMLHU01. The sequence goes on from DASSGV010000067.1 coordinate 15,611, forward strand.
GGGCGATCCTTTCGTGCGCGCCACCGAACGCCGCCTCCTCAGCTCCGGCGGGGATCCGAGCACGGCCCCGTGGTGGCTCCTCGGCACGACGCTGGTCGGCGGGCTGCTGCTGCTGAGCCTGGCGCAGTGGGTGGTCCAGGCTGGATTCACCGTGCGGGCCGCCGCCGAATCGGGCCCGGTGGAGATGATCGCGCTCGCGGTCAACGTGGCGTACGATGTCGTGGTGCTCGCCCTCGTGCTGCGGGTGCTGGGGTCGTGGTTCGGCATCGGACGCTGGACCCGCTGGATGCGGCCGGCGTATCAGTTGACGGACTGGATCGTCCAGCCCCTCTCCCGGCTCATCCCTCCGCTCGGCATGATCGACGTGAGCCCCCTGATCGCGTGGCTGCTGTTGTGGATGGTGCGTGGGTTGGTGGTGTACGTGGTGCTGAGAGCCTAGAGCTTGGAGCTTGGAGCTTGGAGCTTGGGGCAACAGTGAAGAGTAAAGAGTAAAGAGTGAAAAGCTTTGAGCTGATAGCTGCTGGCTGTTAGCTGTTAGCCGATAGCTGATAGCTGTTGGCTGTTGGCTGATCGCTGATAGCTAGCCGCTGGTATCTCCTCCCCGCTCAACATATATTCCCCTCTACAACTGCTCCTCGTGGCGATTTGCGCGCGCTTGCGGCCACGTTAATCAACAGCTAAAACGCCCCCGAGTCCCGGTGCCGTTTTGGCGCCGGGATTTTGTCTTGGAGGTATTAGGTACTAGGTACTAGGTGTGACCGGGACCAAGAGAGGTTCTAGGCGTTAGGTACTAGGTGTGCCCGGGACCAAGAGAGGTTCTAGGCGTTAGGTACTAGGTGTGCCCGGATCCTCAGCCATCAACGGAGTCCCGCACCCGTCCCCGTCACACCTAATGCCTAGTACCTAGTACCTAGTACCTAGTACCTAGTACCTCGCTCCGAACACCGATGCTCGCTGAGGTCCCGGTCACACCTGATACCTAGCACCTAGGACCTAGCACCGATGCCCCACTCCACGTCCACGCTCCCTGCCCTCCTCGCCAAGCGCATTCTCGTGCTCGACGGCGCGATGGGTACGATGCTGCAGCGGCTCGACCTCACCGAGGCCGACTTCCGCGGAGAGCGATTCCGTGGCCACCCGCGGGACCTCAAGGGGAACAACGACCTCCTCACGCTCACGCGTCCGGACGCCGTCCGGGACGTCCACCGCGCCTATCTCGAGGCCGGCGCCGACATCATCGAGACCAACACCTTCAACTCGACCAGCATCTCGCAGGCCGATTATGGTCTGGCGGGAACGGTCCGCGAGCTCAACGAAGCCGGCGCGCGACTCGCCCGGTCGGAGGCGGATGAGTGCGAAGTCCGCGATCCCTCCCGTCCCCGCTTCGTGGCGGGCGTCCTGGGGCCCACCAATCGCACCGCGTCACTCTCTCCCGATGTCAACGACCCCGGCGCCCGGCTGGTCGACTTCGACGGACTCGTCGCCGCCTACCGCGAGGCCGCGTCCGGCCTCCTTGAGGGCGGGAGCGACCTCCTCCTGGTCGAAACGGTGTTCGACACCCTCAACTGCAAGGCCGCACTCTTTGCCATCGAGGAGGAGTTCGCGACCCGCTGCGTGCGCGTGCCGGTGATGGTGTCGGTGACGATCACCGACCGGAGCGGCCGGACCCTCTCGGGCCAGACGCCGGAAGCCTTCTGGATCTCGATCGCGCACGCCCGCCCCTGCTCCGTAGGCCTGAACTGCGCGCTCGGCCCCAGGGAGCTCACGCCGCACCTTCGTGAGCTCTCCCGGGTAAGCCCGGCCTTCATCTCGATCCACCCCAACGCCGGCCTCCCCAACGCCTTCGGTGGATATGACGAGACCCCGGCGGCGATGGCGTCGGCCATCGGCGAATGGGCCGCCCAGGGATTGGTCAACATCGTCGGCGGCTGCTGCGGCACGACACCTGAACACATCGCCGCCATCGCCACCGCGGTCCACGGCCAGGCACCCCGCCGCCCGCCGACGATCGAACCCCGTCTCCGCCTGGCCGGCCTCGAGCCGTTCACGCTCGGCCCCGACACGCTCTTCGTCAACATCGGCGAACGCACCAACGTCACGGGATCCCGCCGCTTTGCCAGGCTGATCGAAGCGGACGACTACGCCGCGGGGCTCGAGGTGGCGCGCCAGCAGGTGGTGAGCGGCGCCCAGATGCTCGACATCAACTTCGACGAGGCGATGCTCGATTCGCCCCGCGCGATGGAGCGCTTCCTCCGGCTCCTGGCGGCGGAACCCGATATCTCGCGGGTCCCCGTGGTGCTCGACTCGTCCAAGTGGAGCGTGATCGAAGCGGGGCTCAGGAACGTGCAGGGAAAGCCGGTGGTCAACTCGATCTCGCTCAAGGAGGGCGAGGCGGAGTTCCTGCGGCAGGCACGGCTCGCACGCCGGTACGGTGCCGCGATGATCGTGATGGCCTTCGACGAACAAGGCCAGGCCGACAGCGTCGAGCGTCGGTTGGCCGTCCTGACGCGGGCATTCCGCCTGCTGGTGGATGAAGCGGGCGTTCCCCCCGAGGACGTGATCGTCGACCCCAATATCTTCGCGATCGGCACCGGGCTTGCCGAGCATGCCCGTTACGCCGTCGACTATCTCGAATCGACCCGCCGGATCAAGGCGTCGCTGCCGGCCGTGCACGTGAGCGGCGGGCTGAGCAACCTCTCATTCTCGTTCCGCGGCAACGACGCGGTCCGCGAGGCGATCCACTCGGTCTTCCTGTTCCACGCGATCCAGGCCGGGATGGACCTGGGGATCGTGAACGCCGGCGCACTCCCCATCTACGAGGACATCCCCGCCGATCTCCGCGAGCGGGTGGAAGACCTGGTCCTCGACCGCCGACCCGATGCGACCGAGCGGCTCCTCGCCGTGGCGGAAGCGTCGAAGGGACGTTCCGCGGCGGCCGTGGTCGACGCGGCCTGGCGATCCCTCCCGGTGAACGAGCGCCTCTCCCACGCCCTGGTCCACGGGATCAACGAGTTCATCGTCCCCGACACCGAGGAGGCCCGTCAGGCAGCGGCCCACCCGGTGGACGTGATCGAGGGACCGCTGATGGCGGGGATGAACGTGGTGGGTGACCTCTTCGGCGCGGGGAAGATGTTCCTGCCCCAGGTGGTCAAGAGCGCCCGGGTGATGAAGCAGGCGGTGGCCCACCTGGTCCCCTTTCTCGAAGCGGAGAAGGCACAGGACCCCGCCGCTCGACCCGCCGGCAAGGTGGTCCTCGCCACCGTGAAGGGCGATGTCCACGACATCGGCAAGAACATCGTGGGCGTGGTCCTCCAGTGCAACAACTACGAGGTGACGGACCTCGGCGTGATGACGCCATCCGACCGCATCCTCGACGTCGCCCGCGCGTCGGGCGCCGATATCGTCGGCTTGAGCGGGCTGATCACCCCGTCGCTCGAGGAGATGAGCTTCGTCGCCTCGGAGATGGAGCGACAGGGATTCACGATCCCGCTCCTGATCGGCGGCGCCACGACCTCCCGCATCCACACCGCCGCGCGCATCGCGCCGAAGTACTCCGGCCCGGTCATCCACGTGGTCGATGCCTCCCGCGCCGTGGCCACCGCCAGCACGCTGCTCAACCCGGTCGATTCGGGGCCGTTCGTCGAACGCACGGCCCGGGAATACCGCGCCCTCGCCCAGGAGCACGCCGAACGCGGACGCGTCGACCGGCCAACGATCACGGAAGCGCGCGCTCGACGCCTTCCCATCGACCTCTCCCGACCGGCGCCGGCGCCCTCCTTCCTCGGCGCCCGGGCCCTGACACCGTACCCGCTGGCCGAGCTCGTCGAACGGATCGACTGGACGCCGTTCTTCCAGGCGTGGGAGCTCAAGGGACGCTACCCGGGGATCCTGCACGATCCGCTGGTCGGGGAGACGGCACGGAGTCTCCACGCCGACGCACTCACCCTCCTCGATCGCATCGTGCGCGAGGGGCTCCTGACCGCACGGGCGGTGTTCGGATTCTTCCGGGCCGAACGCGACGGGGACGACGACATCACGCTCTTCGACCCCGCGGGCGGCGATCGCATCGCGACGATCCACACCTTGCGTCAGCAGACCAGCAAGGCCGATGACCGGCCGCAGCTGGCCCTTGCAGACTTCGTGGCGCCACCGGGCTCCGGGGCGGACCATATCGGCCTCTTCGCGGTGACGGCGGGCCACGGCGTCACCGAGCTCGTCGCGGCGGCGGAGGCTCGACACGACGACTACCAGGCCATCCTCGCCAAGGCGTTGGCCGACCGGCTGGCCGAAGCGCTGGCGGAGCGACTGCACGAGCGGGTGCGGCGGGAGTTCTGGGGCTACGCGGCGGACGAGGCGCTCGACAACGACGCCCTGATCCACGAACGGTACCAGGGGATCCGCCCCGCTCCCGGCTATCCCGCCTGCCCCGACCACACCGAGAAGCGCACCATCTTCGATCTGCTGGACGTCGAGCGCGCGGCGGGGATCCAGCTCACCGAATCGTGCGCGATGCTCCCGGCGGCGAGCGTGAGCGGGTTCTACTTCTGGCGTCCGGAAGCGCGGTACTTCGGCGTCGGCAAGGTCGGACGCGACCAGGTGGAGGATTACGCCGGGCGGCAGGGGATGCCGGTGACGGAGGTCGAGCGGTGGCTGGCGTCGAACCTGGCGTACGAGAGGTCGCAGGTCACGGGTCGCGGGTCGCGGGGAGAGGGCCGATGATCACACTCGAACAACTCCTGACCGATGGACGGGCGCACGTCGCCGACGGGGCAATGGGCACGATGCTCTATGCGCGCGGCGCCTTCCTCAACGTCTGCTACGACGAGCTCTCGGTGCTGCGAGCCGACCTCGTGGGGGAGATCCATCGCGAATATGTCCGCGCCGGCGCCGAACTGATCGAGACCAACACCTTCGGCGCCAACCCCGTCAAGCTGGCCCACTACGGGTTGTCGGCCGACACCGGGCGGATCAACACCGCCGCCGCGGCGGTCGCCCGGAAGGCGGCCGACGGTCGCGCCCTGGTCCTCGGCGCCATCGGACCGCTCGGCGTCCGGATGGAGCCCTTCGGGGCGATGGGGAGGGATGAGGCGCAGGCGGCGTTCGCATCCCAGGTGGACGGACTCGTGGCGGGTGGCGTCGACGGCTGGATCATCGAGACGTTCAGCGACGTCTCGGAGCTGGCCGCCGCGGTACACGCCATCCAGGCACGCTCGTCCCTTCCGATCATCGCGCAGATGACCGTCGGCACCGACGGCCGGACCGCGTACGGCACCGAGCCCGCCGCGTTCGGCCCCGAGATCGCGGCGCTGGGCGTGGCCGCGATCGGTGTCAACTGCTCCGTGGGGCCGCACGGCGTGCTCGAGGCCATCGAGCAGCTGGCCCGCGTGGTGGACCTGCCACTCTCCGCGATGCCCAACGCGGGCCTCCCTCGCGATGTCGGCGACCGGAAGATCTACATGGCCTCGCCGGAGTACGTGGGCGGCTACGCCAGACGACTGGTCGAGGCGGGAGCGCGGATCGTGGGTGGTTGTTGCGGGACTACCCCCGATCACATCCGCGAGATCAGCAAGTTCGTGCAGAGCGCCTCGCCCCGGAAAGCGTCGGTGCACGCAATGCCGGCGACACCCGCGGAATCGGCGACGACGGTCCCCCTCGCCGATCGTTCCCGCCTGGGTGCCAAGCTCGCGTCGGGAGGGTTCATCACCACGGTAGAGGTGGTGCCGCCCAAGGGGATCGACCCGGCGCCGATGTTGGCCCAGGTCCGGGCGCTCGCGGCGGCCGGCGTCGACGCGGTCAACGTCCCCGATGGGCCGAGGGCACAGAGCAGAATGGGAGCCGTGTTGTCGGGGCTCCTGATCCAGCGGGAGACCGGCGTCGAAGCGGTGGTCCACTACACCTGCCGTGATCGCAACCTCCTCGGGATGCTCTCCGACCTCCTCGGCGCCGCGGCCTCCGGGATCCACAACCTGCTGCTCATTACCGGCGACCCGCCCAAGATGGGTCCCTATCCCGACGCCACCGCGGTGTTCGACATCGACAGCATCGGACTCACCAACCTCGTGGCCGGGCTCAACCGCGGACTCGACCCCGGACACAACGCCATCGGTGCGCCCACCTCCTTCGTGGTCGGCGTGGGTGTCAATCCGGCCGCACCCGACCTGGATCGCGAGCTGCGGCGCTTTGCCTGGAAGGTCGAGGCCGGCGCCGAGTATGCCATCACCCAGCCGGTGTTCGACCTCGGCCAACTGGACCGATTCCTGAAGCGCGTGGAGGAATATCGGGTGCCGATCGTCGCCGGCGTCTGGCCGCTGGTCTCCCTCCGGAACGCCGAATTCCTGGCCAATGAGGTGCCGGGGGTGTCGGTACCCGATGATGTCCTGGAGCGGATGCGGGTAGCGAGCGTGCAGGGAAAGGACGCGGCGCTGGCGGAAGGGATCGTGATCGCGCGGGAGATGGTGGCGGCGGTGCGGCAGCGCACCCGGGGCGTGCAGGTGGCCGCACCACTCGGCCGGGCCGATGTGGCGGTGAGAGTGCTGGGGGGAGCGTAGTGCGAGAGGCAAAGCGGGGGAACGCTAGGGAAGGCGTTGGAAGGCGTTGGAAGGTAGGGGAAAGTGGGTAAGCCGTTTGCCACCATCCCCGTTCTCGCCTGCATTCGGTCGTTACTCAACTTCCGATGATTTCCCTAGCCTTCCCCCGCCTTTCTTCGCCTTCCTTTGCTTTCCCCCGGCTTCCTTCGCTTTCCCCCGCTTTCCTTCGCTTTCCCCCGCCTTCCTTCGCTTTCCTCCGCTTTCCCTTTCGCTTTCCCCCGCTTTCCTTCGCTTTCCCCCTACCTCCCCACCACGATCCTCCGGGTCCGCTCGACAGCGTGGGTCCCGTCGCTCACGGTGAGGATCAGCAGGTAGCGCCCCCGGTCGAGGTTGCCGAGCCCCAGTTCCTTCGAGATCAACTCTCGTGAGTTGGCAGCGACGGAGGGGAAGCTGATCGAAATGGCGTTGTGGGCAGAGTCGGCCCCGAACTTCCGCACCGCGATGCGGGTGGTGTAGCTGGCGCCAGGGGCGAGCCCGCCGACCTCGTAGCTCAGGACGGCACTGCTCCCCTTGGAATAGTCATTGAGCGGATTGAGCGGGATGGTGCCGTCGGGCCGGACCCAGCTCAGACCCGATCCCTCGCGGCCGAGGATCGGGTCACTGAGCGTGAGCGTGGGGCCATCCAGTGCCGGTGCGGGGATCCCGGCAATGGCCCACACCGCCCCGGTCGAGTCGGTCGTATCCGAGATCATCACCTTGACCCGATACTCCGCGGGCGGCACGTCGAGCAGTGCAAAGCCGATCAGCGTCTGCCCCTTGGCCAGCGGCCGGTGGGCGTGGATCAGGCGGACCGAATCGGTATTGAGGGCCAGGTGGCCGGCGGAGTCAGCGGCCTGGACCCGGAGTCGGAGGGCATAGACCACCGACGAGTCGGGGAGGGTACGCGTGGGGATCCCGCGCAGGTCGGGGAGTGCATACTCGACCAGGAGCCGTGCCTGACCGGGATCCGGCGAGGAGGCACCGTAGACCTGGATGATTTCATCCAGGCTGTGGGCGTACCTGATCGGATCGGCATCGGTCGTGGTGGCACGTTGGATCGCGGAGGTCGAAGCAAGTCGCTCCTTATCCAGGATCGTGGCATTGATCACGTTGTCACTGAGCGCGCCCTTGTCGGTGGATTGACCGATCTTTCCGAGCATGGCGCGCATCTGCGCGCGCCCGGCATCCAGCTCGGCCTGCATCGCGAGCTGCATGTACACCGGCCCGAAGTCGACCCGACTGCTGAAGAACTCGGCAACAAGATCCGGATGATCCCAGGGAGCGATCGACGCCAGGCTGGAAATGAGTTTCCAGCCCGAGAGCCCCCCGGCCGCAAAGTGGAGCACGATGTTGCCGCCCGGCCGGAAATACATCCAGCTCTCATTCGGGACGGTGCCGTAGGCCGAGGTGGCGACCTGATCCGGTGGCCCCTGGCGAATGTACACAGCGCCACGGTCATCGAACGGCGCCGGCCCGTTCCGGTAGACGTTCTCAAATGCATACTGATTGATGCGCGCCCAATTGGGGTAATGCTGGAGCGCATACATCCACCGACGATAATGCTCGGCCAGTCGATGCCCGGTCGGTTGTCCGGACGCCACGTCCCGCTTTCTCCAGAATTCCTCAAGCCACGAACGCAGTGATGGCGCGGTGGTCGAGTCGAAGGTCACGTTCTCCCGGTAGAGCGAGGCCGTCTGGAGACGCCGCGACGGCGCGGTCTCCTCGAACGCCTGGAGCTCCGCCGAGTCGGCGACGTATGAGATGTCCTGGCGATACTGGGCAAGTGCCTCGGCCGATCTGGCCACCGACGCACCCGAGTAGTAGACCGACTCCGCAGCGGCCGTTCGGTCCAGGCCGAAAAGTGTCCGTGCCTGCTCGAGCATCCCCACTCCCGAATCGCCGCCCCGCGTCAGGTAGTGGTTGAATGCCGCCAGCGCGTTGGGCAGCGAATCGAGCCGCCGATCGAGCCGGCCCAGCATCAGGAAGGGCTCCGGTTCACCGTTGAGCGTGTCGAGCAGCGGCGCCAGGAGCGCCACCGCATCGGTGGACTGAGGATCGAAATTGTTCTCCAACGTCGCCTTGGCGAGCGCCACCGCGGCCGGGCGATAGGTCGGATCCTCCTTCAACGCGTTGGTGAAGGCGATCCCGGCGGTCTGGATCCACGCGGCGCCCGCCGGCTGGTGGACGGTGGCACGCACCCTGGCGTGGGCCAGCTCGAGCGCGATGTCCGCCATCCCGAGTCCATACCAGGGATAGGCCCAGCGCCGCTCGAGCTCGACGGCGTGGTAGAACTCGTCGGCGGCGGCATACAGGGTGTCCTTGGATTGAAAGACCTGCCCCGCGCGCAGCAGCGCCCACCCCAACTCGGTGTGGACTACCGCGTCCTTCTTGGCGGCGTGCGCAGAGGCCCGGGTTCGGGCCAGGATGCCGAGGACACTCGTCAGTTC
>DASSGV010000068.1:0-7309 GCA_035693225.1 Gemmatimonadales bacterium
GCCGGTCCCGGGCGCCGATGACGGGGCCTCCGGCGTGGCGGTGCTCCTCGGAATGGCGGATGCACTCAAGAAGAACGCCCCCGGTACCGGTGTCGACCTGCTCTTCGTCGATGGCGAGGACTTCGGCGATTTCGAGGCACCAGGACGTCCCGATGTCCTGGTCGGCACACGCTACTACGCCGATCACCTCCCCCCGGGGCCGCTCCCGGCGTGGGCGGTCCTCCTCGATATGGTGGGGCACAAGCATCTCTCGCTCAGCCCCGAGGGCTACTCCGTCTCGGCCGCCCCCGACGTGGTGGAACGCTTCTGGGGGATGGCCCGGACCCTCGGCCACGCCGATGTCTTTCCCGCCGCACCAGGCGGCCCGATCATCGACGACCACATCGAACTCCAGCGCGTGGGCATCCGCGCCATCGACGTCATCGACCTGAACTACGACTACTGGCACACCAAGGACGACACCGCCGACAAACTGAGTGTCGCGAGCCTCCAGGCGGTCGGCGACGTGTCGATGGGGATGGTGCGGACGGAGATGCCGTGAGGAGCGGGGTGGGGAAGAGGAGATGGGAAGCAGGAGACAAGAGAAAACGAGGGGATGAGGAGAGGAGGCAAGAGACAAGAGAAAGCGAGGCGAGGATGAGGAGATGAGGAGAGGAGACAAGAGACAAGAGAAAGCGAGGGGATGAGGGAAGGAAGAGAAGGGAGCCAGGCGGGCGGTGGAGATCTGGGTCGGTGGGGTGAGGGTGAGTGAATGCGTTCGGATGATGTTCGCCGTCGATCGAATGATGATGGCGGATCGTTCGTCGTTCCCGATATTCTCCGCGTGGTCACTCAAGGCGGCAGGGTGCATCCGCGATCCTGACCCCCTTGTCTCTTGTCTCCTGTCTCTTCTTCTCCTGTCTCTGGTCTCCTTTCTCCTCATTCCCCTCCTCTCCTCCTCTCCTCCTTCGATCATGTCCCCTCGCCGCGCCGCGTTGTCGCTTCTGGGTCTGGCCGCTGCCGGCCATCTGGCGCTGCATTGGCGGGGGAGCGCAGCGGTGGCTCCCGGTGAGGTGCTGTCGGCGCCGAGGGGGGGCGTGTCACCGACGGCGCAGCGGGACAGCGTCTTGCGGGCATCGCGGCCGCTGGGCGCCGATGAACGGGTCGACGTCGACCGTGCCAGTGCGCGCGAACTGGAGCGATTGCCGGGGATCGGGCCGGGGCTTGCGGCGCGGATCGTGGCCGATCGTGAGGCGCACGGCAGCTTCGGCGGACTGGCCGGATTCGACCGGGTCCCCGGCGTAGGGCCCGCGCTGCTGGGTCGAGTGGCACCGCATGCCGCATTCTCCGGCGTCGCGGCGGACTCCGGCCGATCCTCGACGCCTGACACCGGGGTACGGCTCCAGCCGGGCGAGACGTTGCTTCTGGGCCCTCCCGATCCCCCACCTGTTTCGGACCGCCGCCGGACAGGGCACCCGCGGCGGTCGGGACCCGGCCACTGAACCTGCGAACGGGGTGCCATGGTCCCTGGCGTCCCTTGACACCTATCGGGCAGCCAGTAGCTTCAGGAAACGCCGTAACCCGTTGTCACACCTCACTCTCCATCCTTCTCGGGCCCATGGCGACTGCGGCAGCCAGCAATGAGCGCCTGGGCGATATCCTCGTCCGGGAAGGTCTCATCAATCGGGACCAACTGAATCAGGCGCTGGCCGAGCAGAAGTCCTCGGGGCATCGCCTGGGCTATGTGTTGGTGAAGCTCGGGGTCGTGCAGGAGCTCGAGGTCACCAAGGTCCTGGCCAAGCAGTACCGGATGCCCGCGGTGGACCTTTCGCGGTTCGAAGTGGACCCCAAGATCATCAAGCTGGTCCCGGCGGACCTGGCGCTCAAGAAATCGGTGCTCCCGCTCAAGCGGGAGGGTCGGACGCTCACCGTGGCGATGGCCGATCCCACCGATTCGGGCCTGATCGAGGACCTCAAGTTCATCACGCGGTACGACCTGTTCCCCGTGATCGCGGGGGAATACACCCTCCGCAGCCTCATCGAGAAGCACTACAACTCGGGCGACCAGCAGCTGGCCGACCTGCTCAAGGAGATGGAGGGGGACGGGGAGACCGACGACGTCGAGGTGGTCAAGGAGGAGGACGAGGAGCAGGCCTCGCAGGCGCAGATCGACGATGCGCCGGTCGTCAAGCTCATCAACACCATCCTCACCGAGGCGGTCAAGCGCGGGGCGAGCGACATCCACATCGAGCCGTTCGAGCACGAGATCCGGGTGCGTTTCCGGATCGACGGGTCGTTGATGGAGATCATGAAGCCGCCGATCAAGATGAAGGCGGCGCTGACCTCGCGGGTCAAGATCCTCTCCCAGCTCAACATCGCCGAGCGGCGGGTGCCGCAGGACGGCCGGCTGCGGCTCAAGATGGGGGCCCGGGTCATCGACTTCCGGGTGTCGACGGTGCCGGTGCTCTTCGGTGAAAAGATCGTGCTCCGGATCCTGGACAAGGGCAACCTGACGCTCGACCTGACCAAGTTCGGCTTCGAGCCGAAGGCCGAGCAGGACCTGATGAAGAACATCCTGAACCCGTACGGGATGGTGCTGGTGACCGGCCCGACGGGGTCGGGCAAGACGACCACGCTCTATTCCGCGCTCTCGCGGGTCAACCAGGTGGACGTCAACATCATGACGGCCGAGGACCCCGTCGAGTACAACCTGATGGGGATCAACCAGGTCCTGGTGCGGAACGAGGTGGGGCTCACCTTTGCCGCGGCGCTCAAGGCGTTCCTGCGGCAGGACCCCAACATCATCATGATCGGCGAGATCCGCGATCTGGAGACCGGCGGCATCGCGATCAAGGCGGCGCTCACCGGGCACCTGGTGCTCTCCACGCTGCACACCAACGACGCGCCGTCGACCATCACCCGCATGATCGACATGGGCATCGAGGCGTTCAACGTGGCGAGCGCCGTCAACCTGGTGGTGGCGCAGCGGCTGGTGCGGCGGATCTGCAAGAATTGCAAGGCGCCGGCCAAGTACAAGCCGGAGGAGATCATGCCGCTGTTCCCGGACCCGGAAGTGGCGAAGACGGTCGAGTTCATGAAGGGCACCGGCTGCGACACCTGCAGCGGCAGCGGCTACAAGGGTCGGGCCGGCCTGTACGAGGTGATGTCGCTCTCGCCGGAGCTTCGGCGGCTCATCCTGCGGGGGGCGTCGGTGGCCGAGTTGCGGGACCAGGGGGTGGCCGAGGGGATGCTCACGCTGCGGATGGACGGCATCGTGAAGGTGAAGAAGGGCGTCACCACACTCGAAGAAGTGCTCAAGGAGACGGCCGAATGACGGTCAACCTGCGGAGCCTGCTCGAGGAGATGATCGAGCGCGAGGCGTCCGACCTGCACATCACGGCCGGCGAGCGTCCCAAGCTGCGGATCGACGGCGACATCGTGAATTCGTCGTGCGAGGAGATCCTGACGCCGAAGGACACGCTGTCGCTGGCGTACTCGGTCCTGACCGAGAACCAGAAGAAGCGGTTCGAGAACGAGAACGAGCTCGATTTCTCCTTTGGCATCCAGAACCTGGCGCGGTTCCGCGGCAACGTGTTCAAGCAGCGGGGCTGCGTGGCGGTGGTGGTCCGGATGATCCCCTTCAACGTTCACACCTTCCAGGAGCTGGGGCTCTCGCCGATCATCGCCAAGCTCGCCGAGCGTCCGCGGGGGCTGGTGCTCGTCACCGGCCCGACGGGCTCCGGCAAGAGCACCACGCTCGCGGCGATGATCGACAAGATCAACAAGGAGCGGAAGGGGCACATCATCACGGTGGAGGACCCGATCGAGTTCATCCACCGGCACCAGCAGTGCATCATCAACCAGCGCGAGGTGGGGACCGACACCAAGAGCTTCTCCTCGGCGCTCAAGTACGCCCTGCGTGAGGATCCCGACGTGATCCTCATCGGCGAAATGCGCGACCTGGACACCATCGGCGCGGCGCTGACCATCGCCGAGACGGGCCACCTGGCGTTCGCCACGCTGCACACCAACTCCGCGGCCGAGGCCATCAACCGCATCATCGACGTCTTCCCGTCCAACCAGCAGTCGCAGGTGCGGGCCCAGCTGGCGTTCGTGCTGGAGGGGATCATCACCCAGACGTTGCTGCAGAAGTCCAAGGGGAAGGGGCGGGTCATGGCGGCCGAGATCATGGTGGCGACGCCCGCCATCCGGGCCCTCATCCGGGACGACAAGATCCACCAGATCTATTCCGCGATGCAGTCCGGCAAGAAGCACGGCATGCAGACCATGAACGACGCATTGTACCAGCACTACACCAACCGTGACATCACGCTGGAAGAGGCCCTCCGCGTGACGCACGACCCCGCCGAGTTCCAGCGGATGGTCGGGATCACGCCGGTCGAAGAGGATTTCGGCACGGCCGACAAGCCACAGCGACCGGCGCTCAAGCGCTAGTCCGGAAGGGAGCCTCGGATGCCGATCTTCGAATATTCGGCCCGCAATCCGCAGAACAACCAGATCCTCAAGGGGACCATCGACGCCCCCAACAAGGACGAGGCGGCCAAGCAGCTGCGCCAGAAGAAGCTGCTCCTGGTCAACCTTCGCGAGCAGCCGAAGAAGCTGAACCTGAACCTCAGCTTCGGCGCCGGCAGCATCCCCACGCGCGATGTCGTGATCTTTGCCCGGCAGTTCGCGACGATGATCAACGCCGGCCTGCCCCTGGTGCAGTCGCTCACCGTGCTCGCCGAGCAGACCGAGAACAAGGCGCTGGCCCAGGTGGCCCGCGAGGTGGTCTACGACGTCGAGAGCGGCAACACGCTGGCCGACGCGATGGCCAAGCACCCGAAGGCCTTCAGCGAGCTCTTCGTCAACATGGTGGCCGCCGGCGAGGCGGGCGGCATCCTGGACACCATCCTGGGCCGGCTGGCGGGGTTCCTCGAAAAGAACGACGCCCTCGTCCGGAAGGTGAAGGGTGCCATGGTGTACCCGATGGTCATCATGTCGGTGGCCGGCATCGCCATCTGCGTGCTGCTCATCTTCGTCATCCCGACCTTCCAGACGATGTTCGCCTCGGTCAACATGGAGCTGCCGCTCCCCACCCGGATCGTGATCGGGGCCTCCCACGTCCTGCTCGGGTTCTGGTGGGCCATCATCCTCGTGATCGGTGCGGGGGTGTTCGGCCTGAAGAAGTACTATGCCACGTCGGACGGCAAGAAGCGGATCGACACCATCATGCTCCAGCTGCCGATCCTGGGCGACCTGATCCGGAAGTCGGCGGTGTCCCGCTTTACCCGGACCCTCGGCACCCTGCTCTCCTCCGGCGTGTCCATCCTCGACGGGCTGGAGATCACGGCCAAGACCGCCGGCAATCGGGTCATCCACGATGCGGTGATGGCTTCCCGGCAATCCATCGCCGGCGGCGAGACGATCTCGGCCCCGCTCGCGAAGTCCAAGGTCTTCCCCCCGATGGTGGTCTCGATGATCGCCGTCGGCGAGCAGACCGGTGGCCTCGACGAGATGTTGTCGAAGATCGCCGACTTCTACGACGAAGAGGTCGACGTCGCGGTCGGCGCCCTCCTGTCGCTGATGGAACCGGTGATGATCGTGGTCCTCGGTGTCGTCGTCGGCGGCATGGTGGTCGCGATGTACCTGCCGATCTTCGGCATGATCAACACGGTGCAGTAAGCGGCAACTCCCCGCGCGCCGTGACCCCGTTGTCCAGCACCGCTGCGAGCCCCCGCCGTCCACCCGACGTGGGGCTCGTTCGGTTCCGGAGGACCATCCTCGGATGAACCCGCTGCGCCGCACCCTCCACCTGGTCACCGACGGCCTCCGCACCTACTGGCGGACGGCCGCCATCCTCGCGGCCGCCGCCATCGTGGCGCTCATTGCCCTCCTGCCGGTGGCAGGACTCTCCGCCGCCGCGTCCACCTTCCTGCCCCGGCTCGTCCCGCCCACGGGTCACGCCGTGGATCTCGGTCTCGCCTGGAGCAGCGCCGCCGCAAGCCCCACCGACCTGCAGGCCCACGGGATCCTGACGCTCTACCAGCTCCTGCTCGGCGTTGCCGGCGCGCTGGTCGCGGTGGCCCTGTTCACCATCCTCGCGATCGCCGCGGCCAGGGCACACCAACGCCGGGGTGAGCTCTTGATCCACCGGTCGGTCGGCGCGCCACGCTGGCAGCTGATGCTCTCCCACGGCGCCGAGGGTGCGGTGGTGGCCCTCGTCGGTGCAGGGATCGGCGCGGTACTCGGCTATGCCGCTGCGGGCGTCGCCGTGCGGTACTGGCCCGGCCAGCTCGCCGCAGGAGGTGCAGTGCCGGCGATCGTGGCCGTCGCGACCATTGCCGGCGCCGTCATCCTGGGCGCCCTCCTTCCCCTGGCGTACGCCCGGACCCGCACTCCCGTGCCCGCGGTCGGCGGCGAGCCCCTCGGCCTGGCCATCCCGACCTTCCAGCTGGGCCTGAGCCTCACGGCCCTGGTCGCGGCGGCGCTGCTCTGGCACGGCGCGGGCGGAGCGGCCGTGACTGGCCGCCCCGCCAACGACCTTGCCGTGGTCCATCTCTCCACGTCCAGGGATACCACACCCGCCGAGCGATCGGCGGCGTATGCGGGGATCCTGGCACGGGTGGCCCGAGTGCCGGGAGTGCGGGTGGTCGCCCTCACCAGCCCCGGCGTCGTTTCGGGCGCCGGCGAATCGGACGTGGTACTGGCCCACTGCGGGGATGGCTGCTCGATCGGCGGCCTTCCGGCTCCCTATCAGTCCGCGCGCGCGATGCACTATGCCGTGAGTCCCGATTCCTTCAGGGCCATCGGTCTGCCGGTCATCGCCGGGCGGGGGATCGCCGACACTGATACGTGGAACGCACCACGGGTGGCCGTGATCGACCGGAGCTTTGCCCAGGCCCATTTCGAGGGAGGCGATCCGCTGGGCCACGAGGTGCGGCTGGGCGCGGGCCCGTGGTCCCAGGTCACCGTCGTCGGTGTGGTGGCCGATCGGCCGGTCGATGGGATCGGTGGCGGGGACGCGCCTGGCAACGCGATCTACCTGAGCGTGCTTCAGGCACCGCCGCCCGATGTCGAGCTGCTGATCGGCGGCGGGCCTTCCGCCTCTGGCACCGCAACCACTGCCCTGACCCTCGGCCCCAAGGTGGAGGCCACTGGCCGCACCTCCGCCTCTGCGATCCGTGCTGCGGTGGGTGCCCCCGTGCGCTGGTTTGCGGGGGTGTTCGGCGCGGTGGGATGCGCTCTCCTCATCATCGCGACCGCCGGGACCGCGACGGTGGTGCATCAGTGGATCGACTCGCTGGCGCTCGAGCTCGGGGTCCGCCGG
>DASSGV010000069.1:0-3487 GCA_035693225.1 Gemmatimonadales bacterium
TGACCGGCGGCTCGCCGGACGACCTGCCACGTACCTGTCGGCCCCGCGGCGCGGGTGCCTTCGAACCGGGTGGTGAAGGTCCCGGCCACGGTGTCTCCCTGGATGCGCCCTTCGAAGCGGGTGTGGGCGGCCGCGCCGGTCTCCGGATCGGCGTACGGCGTCAGTGCGCCCGAGACCCGCCCCGCCGCCACCCGCACGAACCTGATGGTGAGGAACTCCGCCCTTCTCATCGGCGCGCCGGCGGAGTTCGGGCCCTGCCATGGCACGAGCGGCTGGCGGAGCCCGTTCGGGATCATGGTCACCGCACCGAAGGCCGAGTCACCGCCGCTGGTGAGGGTGAACGCGATCGTGCCGGTGCGCCCGGTCACCGGGCTGCCATACGCGCCATCCCACTCACCGGCGAGCGAGGCGACATCGGTCATCGGGCCTGCCACCGGCACCACCGGATTCCGTGTGGCGCAGGCGGAGATCACGAGGGCAAGCACACACGGCACGAGACGCACAGTTCCTCCCCTTTATCTCCGTCCGCCCAGCATCGGCGGATGGAACTCGAACTCCTTCGGCGGCTCCGCACCCAAAAGGTTCCGGACGAAGTAATCCCACCGGCGCCGCATCATGTAGCTCGACTCCGCCGCATACCCGTGCCGCTGGTTCGGCAGCAGGAGCAGGTCGAAGTCCTTGTTGGCCTTGATGAGCGCATCCACGACCAGGAACGTGTTGTAGGGCGGCACATTGTTGTCGGTCGTGCCGTGGGCCAACAGCAGCTTCCCCTTCAGGTTCTTGGCGATGTTCTGGTTGGCCTGGTCGTCGTAGTTGGTGGCGCCCCCGGCGGTGCGCGTCAGCAGCCCCTGATAGCGCTCGCCCCAGTCGTCCTCGTATTCGCGGTTGTCGTGGTTCCCCGATTCGGCGATCCCGACCTTGAAGAAATCGGGATAGCGGAACATCGCATCGGCGGTGGCAAACCCGCCGCCGGAGTGACCCCAGATCCCGGCACGGTCGATATCGATGAAACGGTACCGAGCGGCCAGTTGTTTCATTCCCGCCACCTGGTCGGGAAGGCCGTTGTCGCCCATATCGCCGTAATAGGCGTCGTGGAACGCCTTGGAGCGCATCGGCGTTCCCATCGCGTCCAGCTGGACCACCACGAACCCGAGCTCCGCCAGCGCCTGCGCGTCACCCCGGGCCGCCACGAAGGAGCGGGTGCCGACGCTCCCGGTCTGGGGCCCGGGATAGATGTTGTTGACGATCGGGTACTTCTTCGTCGAATCAAGATCGGTCGGCAGGTACATCAGCCCGTAGAGGTCGGTCTTCCCGTCCCGCGCCTTGACGGTGAACGGGACCGGCGGCTTCCAGCCCGCCGCTACGAGGGCCGTGATGTCCGTCTTCTCGGCCGTGACGAGAAGCTTCCCCTCGGCATTGCGGATCACCGTGACCGGCGGGGTCGTCGGCGTCGAGTAGCTGTCGACGAAGTACTTCCCGTCCGGCGAGAGCGTCACGCTGTGGTCGGCGTCCTCGGGGGTGAGGAGTGTCAGTCTGCTGCCATCCATCCGGATGCTGTAGAGATGGCGGAAGTAGGGATCGCCCCCTTCGCGTCCGGCGCCGATGAACCAGATGGTGCGGCTCTTCTCGTCGATCCGGAGCACCTGCAGCACCGGCCAGTCTCCCGTCGTGATCTGGTTCTTGAGCTTGCCGCTGTCCAGGTCGTACAGGTAGAGCCGGCCCCAGTTATCCCGTTCGGAGAACCAGACCAGCTCGTGGGTGGCCGGGAGCGCGTGCCAGTTGATCGTGTTGAACCCCGACTCGAACTGGGTCGGGCTCACCTCGTCGAACACCTGACGTACGGCCCCGGTGTTCGGATCGGCCACCCGCACCCACTCGTGCTTGTGGTCGCGCGAGGTGGAGACGAAGATGAGCTGGGACCCGTCGGGGCTCCACTCGACATCGGCCCACTTGCCGCCGCAGAAGATGTCGTCGCATATGGTGGACCGGTGCTGATCCGCCGGCATCTGGAGCCGTACCACCCTGGCCGTGGGCACGTCGATCACCACCCGCTGGATGGTGGTGACGATGCTGTCACCCGGCAACGGGTAGTTCCACGCCTCGAGGGTCGGATGTCCCACCTCGGTACGGACGAGGTACATCTTGCCATCGCCCCGCTCATCCTGCTGGAAGGTCGCGATCTTCCGCGAATCGGGAGACCAGAGCAGGACCGGGCGATCGCTCTTCGTCCACCCCGCGTTGTCGGTGGCGTAGCCGAAGTCCTCGACCCCGTCGGTGGTGAGCTGGGTCTCCTTGCCCGTCGCCACATCCCGCACCCAGAGGTTGTAGTCCCGGATGAAGGCGGCCTTGGTGGAATCGGGGGAAAGCACGACGTTCGGATCGCCCATATGGCGGGCCGATGCAACGCAGCTCCCCGCCGTCAACTGACACTCGAAGTGCTTCCGCCCCACGTCGAAGCCGATCGACCTGCCGTCGGCCGACCAGTCGAGGGAGGTGAAGGGGAGGTGCCAGGCGTCGTAGGTGGTGTCCGCCACCCTGGAGAGCGCCGCCGCCAGCTTCACCTGGTCGAACGCCGGCGTCTTCGACTTCCGGGCCGGATCGACCACCATCCACCGCGTCCCCGTTCCATCGGTGACCCGGTAGGTCAGCCGGTCGTCATTCCCCCAGTCCGGCCGACCGCTCATCCCGTACACCAGCGGGTTCACGTTGTAAGAGAGGAATCGCTCCGCGTGTGCGTAATCCGCGGCAGTGACGGTGGGCGCCTGCGCGGCGAGCGCGCCAGGAAGGACCAGAAGGCCGACCACGAGTGCCTGTTTCATTTCGAAAACCCGGGCTGATGGGAGGGGACGGGGAATATACAGACTGGTGCGCTCCGGCGCCGCGCCCTCACCAACCCCTCACCATCCCCTCACATTCCATTCACACGGAACGGCGATCTTCGACTGGCGCACCGCGGGCCGGTGAGTAAGCTTTGCGGAAGTGCACGGGCTCACCCGATCGGGGGTGATCTCGGTCACCATTCAACGCAGGAGCATCCAACAATGGCCCGCCCACAGACGACCCGCAGCGCATCCGAGACGCGCTTCGACAAGGTCACCCTCGGCTCCACCAAGATCGACCTTCCCAAGGACGTCCGTTCGGAGGTGATCCCCCTCCTGAACCAGCGCCTGGCCGATTGCATCGACCTGCAGACGCAGTGCAAGCAGGCCCACTGGAACGTCAAGGGGCCGTCGTTCATCGCCCTGCACAAGCTCTTCGACGAGATCAACGAGTCGGTCGAGGAATATGTCGACCTGCTGGCGGAGCGGGTGGTCCAGCTCGGCGGGATCGCCGAGGGGACCGTGAGCGTCGTGGCCGATCGGTCGAACCTGATCGACTACCCGGTCGGGATCTCGAAGGGGGTGGAGCACGTGGCGGCGCTGTCGGACGCGCTCGCGATGTTCGGCGCGAGCGTCCGGACCGGGATCGACGAGATGGTGGACCTCAA
>DASSGV010000070.1:0-14755 GCA_035693225.1 Gemmatimonadales bacterium
ACTCTCGCCGCACGGTTCAGTGGCCTCGACTGGCGCGATGACACCGCAGTTCGTGGCTTCGTCTTGGAGGTCGCCGCCATCGGGCGTGAGCCCCTCACGTCCCGCGTCCAATTCCCAGAGGCCCAACCGCGCCAGCGGCATCAGCGCGGCGACCGCACAGACAGGGCAACTGTAGCCGCCTTGTGGGGTGTCATCCTCGTGAGCGGCATCGAATGTGAAGGCACAGTCCGGGCACTCCCAGAGCTTCGGCGCTGCCGCTATCTCTGCCTCCAGCGCGGCGAGGCGGGCGACGAGGGGCGCGAGGCCCTCACTGGCAAGCTTGTATGCCTGCTTTTCGCCGTATGGTCGAAGCTCGAAGGCAAGTAGGTCGCGGGATTTCTCCACCGCCTCGGCGGACGCGGCGGACAGCGCGGGCTGTTGGGGCGCCGGTGACGTGGTGGGGGTGTCAGGCGTCGGATACAGCCCGGCCAGCGAGAGCACGCACACGCCCTCGGGAAGGAGCCCGAGGTCGCTGGGACGACTGATGTAGCTGATGGTCCGCTGCGCTGTTCTTCCGGTCGTCTCGCCCGCGTCGTCGATCTCGCGCAAGAGAAGGGCGTCACCTACCGCGTAGCCCCGGTCGTCGCGCCGAATCTCGTACCGCTTCGCCCCGGAAACCACGGCCTCGAAATACGGCCGCTGAATCTTGACGCTGTGCTCTTTCATCACTTGACCTCCGGGTGTTGGGCCTCGAACGCGGCGAGGGCGGCACGTGGACTAGTGTTGTCTTGGTGGGGCGCCTTCCACGGGTCGCCACCGGTGCGGTATTTCTCTCGGGCGTAGTATTCTGACATCGCGTCTCCCACCACCGCGTCCTTGAGCCGCTGGTGCTCGGCGCGGAGTGAAGTGAGGCCAGTTGCCAGTTTGTCGCGGACATTCCGCCACCACTTCGCGCACTCTGGGCACTCCTGCTCGAACGGCGTGCCGTGCTCGCACTCCCGCTCCGCCTTGAGCGCCGCCTCGGCGGCCTCGGCGCGTTGCCGCATTTCCGCAGCCTCGGTTGCCGCCGCTTCCCACCGGTCCTCCGCCCGTTGGCGAATGACCCGTTCCACCGCCAGGCGCGCCTGCGCCTGCGCTTCGAGGGCGGCTTCGCGGGCCAACGTCCACTTCATCGGATGAGTGACAAAGCGAAACTCCCTATCAGCCACCGCACCCGCCGCCGCGAAGTCCAGAATCTTGTCGCTCACTTGGCCCGTCCCTTCGTGCGCCGCGTGGGGCGCTTTGCGGTGGCCGACGGCTTGAATCTGTCCTGCCAACGAATGAGGACCGTCAGCCCGAGCGCGTGACGAGGCCCCTGGTATTGCCCGTTGGCTTGCGTCTGCCGTTGAATTTGGAAGTCAATAGGCAACCCCGTCATTTCCTTCCCGAGTGCCGAGAACGCCCGCACCAGTGCAATCCACTTACCGTTGATGAACGGCTCGTTGACGTGGCCAAATCCCCACCGATCATACTGCTCGTCGTCGAGAATCAGCCGCACGTCTACATCGCGCCAGTGCTTCTCCGTTACCGACGAGCCGACGTGATACGGATGCTCACCGAATACGGCCTCGACCAGCGCGCCAAACTCGTCGAGTGCGAGTGACGCGGGCATCCCGGCGTGGCTCATTCGGCCTCCCGCGTGGCGGCGATGAAGGCGCGGGCCTTCTCTTCCAGCTCTGTGGGCAGCTTCAGTCCGGGAGAGATATACCAGTCAGCTATCCCCCGCAGGAACGCCAGCGTCTCCGGGCGGTCGCAGAGGTGCGGGGCGTTGCCCGCTTGATGGAGCGCCACCACGTCTGCGATACCCGGATGCTGCGCAGGCTCCTTCGGCGCGGGTCCGTAGCGGTCGTCCAGGTACGCCGTCACCGCGTCACTCACACTGGGCGGCCCATACCACGCGATGAACTCCGCCACCTCCGCGCGGCACACGCGGGGCTGGTCGATGGCGTTGGCGTAATTGAGGCCAATCCTCACGGCGGCCTGACGAGTGGATAGCACGCTTATATAGGCATCGCTGTACGCCTCTATCGCCTCGTCGCTCGGCGGGGGCGGGATGAATCGGTCGGTCATTGGGCACCTTCCAGGGCCGGGTCGATGAGGCAGTCGATACCGCCGCGATTCGTCACATAGCAGGTGACGATGGTCCCGCTGGCGGGAATGGTATCGGTGACGGCCCACAGGGCCGGGGTGGTGGCCACGAGGCGCGCGGGTGGCTGGGGGACCGGAGGGCGAGAATCGTTGCGGTCTCTCGCCAATGCGAGCCAAACGCTGAGCACGGAGATTCCGATGATCAGGGGCCAGCCGAGCCAGAAGCCAGGGTCGCGCAACCAGACGTATCGGTTCGTCATCGCCAGCACTCCCGATCGGTGAGGGTCATCCAGCTCTCCCACATCCAGGGCCACCCGCGATCCCGGCGCCTGGCCTGGTGGGCGCGCAAGAACTCCGCCGCCCGACGCCGCTCCCCGCGGGCCAGGAGGTCCTCGCCGAGCGGTTCGAACGGCGCCGCCTCGGCGGTGCGGGTCTCCTGGCCGCGGTACTGCGGACCGATCCGCGAGGTGCGCCAGGCGGTCATCGGACGTTTCCCGTGGAACCGCACCGCGGGACGGATGCGGGACGGATAGGACACGAGAAACGCCCCCCGCCGCGAGGCGGAAGGGCGTTCGAAAGGCCGCCAACATCAACAGTGGCGGCGAAACATCCGTTTTCGGCGTGGTGCTGATTTCGAGCGGTCGTCGGTTCAAATCCGACCAGTGGCTTGGCAGGCGAAGGGAGACCCCGAGGCAAACCGGCACCTTCCCGAGCGCAGCGAGGAACCTATTCCGACCGGACCGGACGCTCGTGGGCAAGCGTCGATCCCGGATGAACAGGTCCCTCGCTGCGCTCGGGAAGGTACCGTCTGGAATTCATGCGCCCGTGCGCCTGCCCGCCCGTCCGCCTGTCCGCCGGTACGCCCCCCTATATTCCCCCGCCGATGACCGCACCGCGCCACGATCCGTACGTCTCGCTCCGCATCCCTGATTTCCGCTGGTTCCTCGTCGCCCTCACCACGATGACGGTCGCGGTCACGATGCGCGGCATCGTGGTCGGCTGGCAGGTCTACGCCATCACCCACGACCCGCTGTCGCTGGGTCTCATCGGCCTCGCGGAAGCGCTGCCGTTCATCGCCGTCGCACTCTTCGCCGGACACATCGCTGACCGCACCGACCGCCGCCGCATCACGCTCATCGCAATGACGGTGCTCCTGGCCTGCGCCGCGGCGCTCGTGCTCCTCTCGCGCAAAGGGACGCTCGGCCCCTCCGACATCCACTGGTTCTACGCCATCATCTTCGTCAGCGGTCTCGGCCGCAGTTTTCTGATGGCGGCCCGTACCGCACTGGCGGCGGAGATCGTTCCCCGCGAGCACTACGGCAACGCCTCCGCCTGGCGCACCTCGTCGTGGCAGTTCGCCGCCGTGGCCGGCCCGGCCCTGGGCGGCCTGATCTACGGATTTTCCGGCCCGGTGACGGCGTACGGCACCGACCTGGTCCTGATGACGGTCGCCGTGGCCGCGATGATGCAGGTCCGCCCCCGCGGAAAGCCGCTCGGCGACCTGCGCGAGCCGCTGGCGCGGAGCCTGGCCGGTGGGATCCGGTTCCTTCGCGGTCAGCCGGTGGTCCTGGGTGCGATGACCCTCGACCTCTTCTCGGTCCTCTTTGGCGGTGCGGTGGCGCTCCTGCCGGTCTTCGCGGCCGATATCCTGCGGGTGGGCCCCTCGGGGCTCGGCATCCTCCGCGCCGCCCCCGCCGCCGGCGCGATGGTCACCTCGCTCTGGCTTACCCACCGCCCGCCCTTCCGCCGCGCCGGGCTGGCGATGATCGGTAACGTCGCGGTGTTCGGGCTGTCGATCATCGCGTTCGGCATTTCGCGGAGCTTCATCTGGTCGGTCATCCTCCTCGCCATCAACGGCGGTGTCGATGTCGTGAGTGTCGTCATCCGCGCCACCCTGGTCCAGGAGTTCACTCCCCGGGAGATCCTCGGGCGCGTCTCGGCGGTCAATTCGATCTTCATCGGGTCCTCGAACGAGATCGGGGCCTTCGAGTCGGGGGTGGCGGCCAAGTTGATGGGTACCGTGCCGTCGGTGGTCTTCGGCGGGACCGTGACTCTCGCCGTGGTGGCGCTCACTGCCTGGAAGATCCCGTCGCTCCGGCGGCTCCGGGAGATCAAGGCGCTGGACGCCGCATGATCATCGCACACTGTCCTCCTGTCGGGAGATTCTGATGCGAGAGAGTCGATCCGCCGTTCTGACGGCCGTGGTGCTGACGACCATCGTCTTGCTTCCCAGACCGATCGTGGCCCAGCAGCACGGGACTCCGGCCGTGGTGCCGGCCGCTGATTCGATGAGCGGGGCCGGCCCGGCCCCGGAGATGCTCTCCCCTGCTGTCATCGCGGCCGGGCGAAGGGTGTTCCACGGCGCCGGCGCTTGCCTCGGGTGTCACGGTGTGGCGTTGGAGGGGGGTCCCATCGCGCCCACACTTCGGGCGCACCGGTGGCGGAACGGGGACGGCAGTTATGCGATGATCCTGCACGTCATTGTGGAAGGGGTGCCGAGCACCGTGATGGTGGCACACCCGGGCGGGATCAGTGACGAGCAGGCGCGCCAAGTCGCGGCGTATGTCTGGGCCGTGAGTCACGGGAAGGTCAAGCCCTGAAGGAGCGGTCGGGGCGCCCTTGAGTCCCTTGGGTCGGCGGGCTACGTTTCGCCCTCCTCGTGGCCGGGGCAGAGCGGGGAACGACGGGACGTAGCGCAGCCCGGTAGCGCACCTGAATGGGGTTCAGGGGGTCGCGGGTTCAAATCCCGCCGTCCCGATGACGAACGGATCAGGGGTCACCCGAGTGGGTGACCCCTGTTCTGTCGTGCATCTCTGCCCGGAGCGTGCTACGGGCTGACGAGCGTGTAGGTCAGCGTGAGCGAATAGGTGCCCGGCGGGTCGGCGATGAAATGCCAGGTGGTCCGGTAGGACAGCGATGCCGTGATGCCGTTGCTCGGGCTGAGGCTCGAGATGATCCTGGCCGGTGTCGTGCTCATCGACGTGTACGGGCCGCCGACAGCCTCGGCCCAGGCCAGGTCGGACGTGGCCTTCGGGGTCGGCGGGGCGGCGCTCGACCAGGTCGACGTGGTCGCCGCCATCGTCACGTGAAATGGAACGTTGCCGCTGGCGCTGACGGTCACCGCCGACGGATCGGTGATGATCGCGGTCGAGTCGGCGCCGAAGTCGCTCATGAGCGGTGGCGTCAGGGTCACGGCGGCGGTGCTGACGGTCAGCTGCAGGATCGTCCCGATCGTGACCGGCGACACCGACACGTTGACGGGGCAGTTCCCGCCCGGATTGCTGACGCTGCAGGTCTGGGCCGCGAGCTGTGGGGCGGCGATGATCGCCAGGAGCGCTATCCATCCGGGGAGGCGCTTCACGGCGCGGTCCGGTGGGCGCGGAAGGTGCCGCTCGCGCCACCTGGCTGGGCCTGTGCCCAGCGCCCCACCAACGAATCGCCGGAGATCTGCCCCAGGTGGGTCCACGGCACCGTGCAGGCGTCGAGGCAGGCGTCGAACTCGACCGCGGTGGCCGACACCGACTGCCCCGTGAGCGGACCGGTCGAGGTCACCGGACTCCCCCCGCCGGAAGGCGTCAGGGTGATTGAAAGTGACCCGGTGAAATTGCCGTTCGACTGGTCATCGACCTTGAGCGTACCGATGATGCTCGCAGCGGTGGGTGATTCCTGGGTCGCGGCGTAATCCCAGGTCCCGACGATCGGGGCGTTGAACGCACTGCTCGGCGCCGAAGTGCATCCGGCGGCGCCAAGGAGGGCCAGGGTGGCCAGAGCGCGGAGGGTCCTCACTTGGTCGGTTCCTTGGCCAGCGGCACGGTCTCGGCCCCCCGGGCATTGAACATCTTGACCGTCTTGGGCGCGATCGGCAGGGTGACCGGCGGCACCGTCCCGCCAGCCCGGATCTCCACCACCGGCGCCGGCCCGACGACCCGCAACTGTTCGTCGAGGCCGGTCAGGTCGGCGCTGATCGTGTAGCGGCCCGACGGGAGCGCGTCGAGGCGGCCGTGGCCGGCGCTGTCGGCCTGGATGGTCCAGACCACGCCGGCAGAGTCCTTCGCGATGATGACGACGGCGGAAAAGTTGGTGGTATGCGGCTTGCGGCCGAGCTCATCGACCTGGGGCACGAGGGTGATGTCGAGGACCGACGTCGGCAGGACGGCCAGCGAGAGCTGACGGCCGTCCACCGTGGCGGCGCCGGGAACGAGGCCCACCGGGAGCGAGGTGCCGTCGATCTCGGCCGGCCGGGTGTCCTGCTGGTAGAGCTTGAACTTGCCGCTGGCATCGGAGGTGGTGACCTCGCCGCCGCGGCGGACCATCACTCCGGCAAGGGCCGGTTCGCCGTGGTCACGGACCCCGTTGCCGTTCAGGTCCTCGAACACCGCGCCATTGGCCTTGGCACCCTGGGATCCGAAGGGAAGCGTGAACGCCCGCTCGATCTTGACCGCCAGCACGGTCGGGGTCGAGGTGCCGTTCACCTCCAGGAACGGGTTCCGCTCCACGTCGGCCACGAGACGGTAGCCGTCGCCCACCGGGACGCCCGCGCCGACCCGGATGATCGTGGCCCCGGGCCGCGATCCGAACCACTCATAGCGCTGGGCGGAAACGTCGAACGTCGGCACCCACCGGCGGCTCGACACCACCAGGCCGCTCACCGACGCGCTGACGGCGAGCGCATTGGGGAAGAGGCCGGCCCCGAGACCGCTGTGGTCGTAACTCACCGAGGTGTTGAAGTTGCCGCGGGACGTCACCCAACCTGCGCTCCCGGCCAGTCCGAACTGGCCCACCGGAGGGCGATCGACGCTGATCGATCCGATCGAGATCGACCGTTGCGTCTGGCCGACCGACCCGCCGAGCTCGGTGAAAATGCCCTTGAAGCGGGAGTGCAGGGTGAGCTGCGCCGAGGTCTGGCCGGTCCCGAAGCCCAACGCGGTGCCGGTCGCATCGAACCGGTTGTGGGTGACGTTGACGCTTACCGAATGGATCGGCGACAAGAGCACCGACGCACCACCCGACCACGATCGGGTGGCGAGCTGGCTGAACGCCGCGTTGGAATCGCTCGAGTTGGCATATCCCGCCTGGAGCGACAGCCGGTCGGACACGCGCCGCATCCCGGAGATGGCTACCTGGTCGGTGGCCTGGGCATAGGCTTGGGTGCCGCCCGGGGTGTGGAGGGCGGAGACGGCCAGGTAATCCTGCTTGGTTGCCCGGACGGCGCCGGCGCTCCAACCGATGGCGCTGCCGCCGGTGAACTGACGCCACGCCATCCCGGCGCTGACCTTGGTGTCGAGCACCGCCGGCGCCGTGTAGTCCACGCCATAGGCGTGCAGCGACCGGGTGGAGATGCCACGCTCGTCGAAGTCCGTCGCGCTCGCCGAGAGGGTGCTGCCGTGGAGGTCGTACCCGAGCTGGCCACCCACAAGCTGGCCACTGGCACCGGCGGCGGGTGTCGCGGCGAGGATGTCGGTGGTCCACCGGCCCAGCTTCGTGCCACCCGAGACGCCGACACCGTAGGCGTTGATGCCTGTCGTTTGCGAGAACGCCTGTCCGGTGGCGCCCACGGTGGCCTGCCATTCCGTGGAGCTGGCCGACAGGAACGCCTGGCCCAGGAGTATGCCGACACGCCCGACGGCGCGGGCGTCAGTGTGGGCCCGGTCGAAGGCGAAGGTCGCCCGACCGCGCACGGTGGTGTGGTCGTCGTACTGCCCCGACAGGTCGAAGCCCGCGACCGGGCTCGAGCCGGCAGGACTCCCGGCCGAGGAGGCCAGCGCCGAGGTGAGCACCGGGCCGCGTTCGTGAGAGGTGTGCGAGTCGAGCACCTCGACGTCGGCGGTGGACTCCGCCAGCAGGGTACCATCGACGTGGGCCTGCACCGACAGGTACGTATGCGTCGCATCGGCGGTGCGGGGGACCGCGACGGGCAGCTTGACCACTGTCTGCTGGCCGGGCCGCAGGATCAGGATGCGGGGCGATCCGGACTGCCACCCCGCCGGCAGCTCGGCGTCCACCGTCAGGGTGTCAACCGCGTTGCCGCGGTTGGTGACCATCGCGGCCACCTCGATGCGGTCCGAGGGCCGGACCGCCATCGACGTGCGGATGAGCCGCACATCGGCACGCCGCACCCGGGTCACCACGAGGCTGACCTTCACGGCGATCGTCGCGTCCACGCCGGCGAATTCCGTGGTGGCCACCATCGTACGCCCCGCCGGGGCATTGGCGGGAAGCCGCACCACCAGGGGTACGGCCCGCCCGGTGTCATGCGCCGCCGGCGGAAGGACACCGCTTCCCTCGGAGAGCACGTCGGCGCGCCCGGTCGGTATCACCCGCCAGGCGGCGGAATCCTTTGCGGGCACGGCAGCCGGCACCGGCACCGCCAGCACCTCGATGCTCTTGGGGGCGACCGGCCGTTCCAGGGTCACAGGCGCGCCCGCCCGCACGGCCGCGGGAAAGTACTCCGCTCCGGGGCGGCGGATGTGGCGGGGCTGGGACGCGGCGGCCGGCGCCGGGGTGCGCTGGACGCCCACCATCGCCGCAAGCGCTTCGGCATCGGCCTGCGCCACGGAGCTCGCGGGCCGTGCCCGCTCCCGGGCCCCGTCGAAGCGGACGGGGTGGACCCGCATCGGCGGGGTGACGGAGGTCACTACCGCGGTCCGGCCACTCGCACGGCGTTCGACCCTCTGCCGGTTCCGGATGGAACGAGCCACCAATACCGATGCTGCCAGGCCGAGGAGGGCCAGGGTGGCACGTGCGGGCCGGGACCAGAGGCTCGACGGGAACGTCACGGCGTCGTGACCGTCAGGGTGACGACGAGACCGGTCGAGTATGAGCCGGGGGCGTCGTTGGCGTAGGAGAGCAGCATCCGGAAGTCGATCGAGTTGCTCCAGGGATCGTTGGCCCCCTTCCGGACGATCGTGCGCTGTTCCACCTGCGTGTTGGAGGTCGTGAGCCCGTTCCAGGTGCCAGGGAGGTCGGCACGCTCCCACTGGAGGTCGCTGAGCGGCTTGGTACCGCCCAAGGTGCCGGTCGTGGCACGGATCGACACCGTGGAGGTATGGGATGTCCCCGGCGGCCCGCCGGAGGTGGCCACGCTGTAAGTCAAGGAGCCGGTCGACGCGATGGAGCCGGTGTTGAAGTCGGTGGCGGCGGGGGTGGCAAAGGCCACCGGGCCTCCGGTGACGGTCAGCGACACGCTCCCCTGCGCCACGGCGGCACGGGAGAGGAGAAGGAGCGTCCCCAGGAGGGCGGCGGCCAGCTTCACGGGACCCTCACCTCGGCCTGCGCGGCGACATCATCCGTTCCGCCGAAGCTGAAGATCGCGAGGGCAACGTAGTTGCCGGGCTTGAGCGTGGCCGGTACCGATACCCGGATCCGGCGCAAGGCGCCCGGAAGGACCGGCGTGTCGGACACGGTATCGGTGGCAACGGTGCGATTGTCCAGGGTGCGGAACTCGACGGTCCCCTTCACCTGAAGCTGCGCGCCACCGGTGTTGTGCAGCAGGGTGACCACGTCGTGGGTCGTCGAATCGACCTTGCCGCTCTTGGCGTCGAGGAGGTGCGGCTCCACGCTCATCGAATCGATCGTCGCGTCCCGGATGGCGTCCGTGGCCGTGACGTACACCTTGACCCCGATCCGGACTACGAACGCCACCTTCGAGCCTCGGCCGGTCGCCGCCGGCGCCGTCTGGGCAAAGATGATCGTCCAGCAGGGCGCGGTCGATGAATCGCCGGCCGCGAGCGACACCCGGATCGTCTGGCTCCCGTTCGGCGCCAGCCGGACCGACTGCGGGAATACCTGGATCCGGGACCCGCAGCTTGAGGGAAGGGATCCGAGGTCGGAAAAACGGTTCCCGCCATCCACGTCCCGGTCCCAATCATTGGCCACGAAGGTCAACTGCTGTGGGTCCTGGGTGTCGTTCGTCACCGAGAACGAGGATACCCGCGGCCCCGTGGGATGGAGCGTGAAGTCGATCGGCGAGACCGAGATCTGGGCGTGGGCCGGTCCGGCCAGGAGCGCGGCAAGCGCCAGCACGCACCCGGCGATCCGCGCCGTGGCCTTCTTCGTTCCACCCAGATCGTTGCGCCGCATTTCCGTGCTCCCTTCGGGTCGTGTCAGGTCCTTCCTAACGAAACGGCTCGGCGGGTTCGCCGAGCCGTCGGGGCACCCGCATCGCCCCATTGCGTCCTGCGTCATCCGTTGTGGTCTGGCCAGCTCACGGAGCCGAGAGGCTGTACGTCAGGACCATCGAATAGTTGCCCGGGACGTCGTTGGTGAAGTCCCAGTGGGTCTTGAACCCGATCGCGGCGGCGCGGCCAAGGAAGGTGTGCGTCTGGCTTGCCGCGTACAGGTTGGCCGCGCTCGTGGTCACAGCGGTGTAGGAGCCGCCATCCACGTTGTAGGACAGGTCGCCCACCGGCTTGACCCACGGCGCCGTCCAGGCAGCACCCTGCACAGAAACGTTGTACGCCTTGTTCGAGATCACCGTGACGTTGAAGGTGCTGGCCTCGGTCTTGGTGGCGGTCGAGTCTGCCGCAAAGTCCGTGATCAACGGAGCGGTCAGGGTGAAGGTGTTCGCGCCCAAGGTCATCTTGAGGAAGGGCGGGATCGTCGCCGACACGGTCTGCGTCAGGTTACAGCCATTGCTGGTGCAGCTCGCCTGCGCTGCCACCTGGGAGGCCCCGACGGCAACCAGCACCAGTCCGGCGGCCAACGAGGTGAAGAACTTGGACTTCATCGTGAACTCCTTGAAATGTAAGTGGTCGTACCGGTTTAGTGTCTTGGGGTCGGGGACCCCACTGCTTCCGGGCTATTGCAAAGGCAGGTGCCATGCCTGCAAAGTGCCGTCAAAAAAGAAGCCGTCTAAAAATTTGACGGCCGCATAACTAGCTAAAGTATCGGTAAATAAACGACTTAAGTCAACTGAGCTCGCAAACGGCGGAAGATGGAGATCGTGAACGGGCGGGCTAAAGCGATACTAAGTGACGTAAGTATATATCCCATATTGTTTTACTTGGATACTTGAATGCTGGGGCGGCGCCGGATGGGCTCGATTGGATCGACCAGGGATGGCTCAAAGAGGCGGTTTGTCGAACAACTTGACATTGTGCGGGGGGCGGCGCTGGCCCCATTAGCGCCAAGCAATCGCGTATAGGTGTGCAGGATGTTGCACTAGCAGAGTGCCGCGGCCCGCGAAAAAGGCGACTACTGGCGGTGCCCTGGGAGGGTGGAGGGCCACTGCTGAGACACGCAATGGAATGAGCCGAGGCCCCAGACGAGGTCCGTGGAGTCGATCACCACGATGTCCCGCTCCGGGAAGCAGGGTTGGAGGATCTCCCGTGCCACCCGATCGGTGGCGGGGTGATACCCCGGCAGGAGTACGACCCCATTGGCGATGTAGAAATTGGCGTAGCTCGCCGGGAGGCGTTGGTCTTCGTGATCCATTCGGGGCGGCATCGGGAGTTCCAGCACCCGAAGCGGTCGACCATCCTGGTCGGTCATTCCCTGGAGCCGCTCCCGGTTCTCCTTGAGCGGGCGATGGTTGGGGTCTGCAGGGTCGGGCTCGACCACGGTGACGACGGTGTCCGGTGCCACGAACCGGGTCAGGTCGTCCACGTGCCCATCGGTGTCGTCGCCCTCGATGCCGTCACCGAGCCAGAGCACCTTTTGTACGCCCAGGTACTCCCGGAGATATCCTGCGATCTGGCTCCGGTCGAGCCCCGGGTTGCGATTCGGGTTGAGCAGGCAGCTCTCGGTCGTGAGCAGTGTCCCGGCCCCGTTCACGTCCAGCGAGCCCCCCTCCATCACTATTCCGGGATGAAAGACCGGGATCCCGTACTCCGCGCCGATCCTTGAAGGGACGACATCATCCAGGTCGAAAGGGGGGTATTTCCCGCCCCACGCATTGTACCCCCAGTCGACGATGGCCTCCTCGACCTGCCCCGCCATCCGGCGCTGGACGAATATCGGCCCGTGGTCCCGACACCAGGCATCGTTGGTCGGGACGTGATGGAAGAAGACATTTTCCGTGACCACGCCCCCTTGGCGCAACGTCTCCCTGGCCGACGCCTCCATCTCGGCATCGGCCACGTTGACGTGCACCTCTTCGTGCGGGGCCAGGTGCCGGATGATCTCCGCGAATACCCCAGGCACCGGCCCGAACTTCCCCGGCCACGATGACTCACGGTGCGGCCAGCTGAGCCAGGTCCCTCGATGGGGTGCCCACTCGGCGGGCATTCGGTAGCCGAGGGAAGCGGGAGTCTCTGGCAACGGGGGTTCCTTGAAGGACATTGTGGAGGGTGTCGGACCAACAGACGGGGTGTGTCCCATATGTCATCGCGAGGGAATCCTGTCAGCATCCCGCGCAGACCCGTCGCCGAGCTCCGATCCCGGCTGGGAAGATCCCTCGCATTCGCTCGGGATGACATCGTGGGGTGGCGGCAGGCGATCAACGGTCAGGAGTCCCACCCACGCGCCCATGCGGCTGTTCACGCGACTCTTCACGCGGCTTTTCACGCGCCTAATCAATGAATCTCTTCGTCAAGTCGGAGTACGCATCGATCCGGCGGTCGCGGAGGAAGGGCCAGTGCGTACGATGGGTGTCCACCCGCGCCAGGTCGACCTCCAGCACGATCACCTCTTCGTCCTGCCCGGAGCGGTGCAGCACCACCCCGGCAGGATCGGTCACGAAGGTATTCCCCCAGAACTCGATCCCCCCGCCCACGGGACCCTCGTGGCCCACCCGGTTGACTGCTGCCACGAATACACCGTTGGCAATGGCGTGACCACGCTGGATCGTTTCCCACGCATCCCGCTGGGCCGTGCCGTACTCCGCCTTTTCCGACGGGTGCCAGCCGATGGCGGTGGGGTAGAAGATGATCTCGGCGCCCTGCAACGCCGTGAGCCGGGCCGCCTCGGGATACCACTGGTCCCAACAGACCAGGACGCCGATCCGCCCCACCTTCGTGTCCCACGCCTTGAATCCCAGGTCGCCGGGGGTGAAGTAGAACTTCTCATAGTAGAGCGGGTCATCGGGGATGTGCATCTTGCGGTACTTGCCGAGCAATGCCCCGTCCGCATCGATGACCACGGCGGTGTTGTGGTAGAGTCCTTCCGCCCGCTTCTCGAAGAGGGATCCGACGACGACGATACCGAGCTCCCGGGCAATGGCGCAGAGCGCCTCGGTGGTGGGGCCCGGGATCGGTTCGGCGAGCCTGAAGAAGTCGTGGTCCTCCCGTTGGCAGAAATACTCGCTGCGGAAGAGCTCCTGGGTGCAGACCAGCCCGGCGCCCCGGGCGGCGGCCTGACGGACGCGATCGAGCAGGCGCGTCAGGTTGGCCGTCGGATCGGCGGTGCACGCCATCTGGATAAGCCCCAGCGTCACTGGACGCCGCGCAGCGGGAGGTATCATATGGAAAAAACTAAGTGGGTGGGGGCCGAGAGAGGAGCGGTGTAACTTTCCCGCCATTGCCGAGGCGAGCTTTCACGGAAGTCAGACCGCGAGGCCCGATGTTCAGGTTCCACCGTTCGATCGTCGCTGTGGCGTTGCTGACCTGTGCCGCAGGCGGCGTGCACGCGCAGGCGCCGGCCGACACCGCCACCCATCGCACGGTGGATTGGGTCGACCGATTCGTCGCCTACGGGGACGACACCGAGTTCTTCTCCCAGTTCCGGACCGGCGAAACACTCCTCGGGATCCAGTTCTGGAGCTATCTGTCGTACCGGCCCGACCCGCGCATCGAACTCCTGGCGGGCGTGTTCGGCAACCACCAGTTGGGTTCACCCGACTTCTTCAGCCAGACCCACGCCCTGCTCCCCCAGGGCGACGACACCACCACCTACAGTCCGATCCGGCCGGTCCTCTCCCTCCGGTACCATTCGGCCCACTCGCTCGGCGTGATGGGAATGCTGGAGACCGACCAGCGCCACGGGATGCTCGAGCCGTTGCAGGTGATGCAGATGGACATCACCCGTCCCGTCGAGTATGGCGTGCAGTGGATCCAGCACGGGGCCGGTTTTCACGGAGAGGTGTTCCTCAACTGGCAGCACCTCAACACCCCCACCAGTCGTGAGATCTTCGATTACGGCTTCGTGGTGCGGAAGGACCTGACGCACTGGCTCGCGGTGGAAGGGCAGCTGCACGGCAAGCATCACGGTGGCCAGCTCTATAATGTGGGCGTCGTGGCCAACAACCACGCCGGTGCCATCGGTATCCGCCTCTCCGATTCACTCCCGATCCTGGGCCGGAGCGAGCTCGCCTACTTCCGGCTCGGCAGCGACGGCTACCTCGACACCCTGCAGGCGCAGGCATACCCCGACAAGGGGTACGGCAACTACTTCAGCGGGAAGGTCTCGCCGGGCGGCGTCCTCGACGTGGTCGCGATCATCTGGACCGGGCACGGCTTTCATTCCGAGGAAGGGGACAACCACTACAACTCCATCGGATGGGACCCGACCTACTTCAAGCTGAGCCGGTTCTACGCGGAACTCGGGTTCCTGAAACGCTTTCGGCTGGGCGGGGACGTGACCATCGACACCGAGCTCCGGTTCCACCAGATCGACCAGTTCAAGTCGATCGCCATCGGCGGGGTGAGCTTCGAGTATTCGTACCGCATCATCGGGACGGTGCCGTTGTCGCTGCGAGTGCTGACAAGGTGAGAAG
>DASSGV010000071.1:0-5333 GCA_035693225.1 Gemmatimonadales bacterium
GGATGCTCCTCTCGTGATCGGGGCGTTGGTGACCGGGAGCTTCGCGGCACTCCGGACGCCGGCCTGGATCTCGGCGGCGAGGATCCGCGAACTGCAGGGCACGGCACCAGGCCGCGGCGCGGTGCCGGCCGAGCAGAGCGACTACGCCCTCCGGGCATCGGGGTCGGTGCTGCGCGCACTCGGGCGCCTGCCACTCTCCCCCTGGCGCAACACCTGCCTCTACCGCAGCATCGCCGCCTCGCTGGCGCTACGCTCCCTCGGCGCACCGGCGGTGCTGCATCTCGGCGTCCGTGACGGCGTGGGAGGGATCGCCGCGCACGCGTGGGTCGAGTGTCCCGGCGTCACGTCGCCGGCGCTGCCACGCCAAGGCGCCGAAGAGTTCGCGGCGCTCCGATGACCGGCCGTGGAACCGCCCACCTGCTGCTGCGCGACGGTACCCTTTCCCTTACCTGCACGGCAGATGCGGCGCCGCTGATCGCCGGATGGATGCCGCACGGCCTTCGATCGAGCTCCGCTCCCGCGGCGGCCGAGATCGCCGTGAGCATCGGTGCAGTGGCAGCAGTACGCGAAGGGCCGCCCACGCTCCGGTTGCTCGAGGTCGTGGCCTGGGTCGAGGGCGAGGCCGCTCATCTCCACCACCCATCGGGCGCCGGTGGGTCGGTAGATCTGCGCGCGCGCCGAGCAGAGGTCGCCCTGGTGGCGGGGGCCGTGGATGCCGTCGAGCCGATCCTGACCTTCACTGCGGCACTTCTCCTCGGCCGGCTGGAACGCGCCCTCACCCACGCTGCGGCGGTCGTATCGCCGTCGGGAGATGTCTGGCTCCTGGTCGGAGACAGCCACGCGGGGAAGTCCAGCACCGTCGCCACCCTGGCGCTCGGCGGATGGGGCTATCTCTCGGATGACCAGGTGGTGATCGGTGATGGAGACGGGGCGATCGCGGTCGAAGGATGGTGTCGGCCGTTCAATCTGGATGCGGGGTGGGGGGACGGCACGGTGACCGGACGCAGGGTTGCGTCGGCGACACTTCCCTCGGGTCAGGTCTCCGGTCCGCAGCGACTATCCGGGATCCTGCTCCCCGCCGTCACGGCCGATCGGCCGACGGCGCTGGCGCCCGCCACTGCCGCCGAAGGGTTCGAAGCGCTCATCCGGCAATCACCGTGGCTGCTGGCGGATCGCGTTGCGGCACCATCGGTGGTGACGCTGTTGACGCGCGTGGCCCGGCTGCCGGTGCGGCGTCTGTCGCTCGGCCGCGACAGCTATCATCGACCTGATCGCCTGGTGGCGGCGCTCGCCGAGATCGGCCGCTAGTCCGGGACCGCCATTCTGGCCGCCCGTCGCGCGAAGGAAGCATACGGAAGTGCAACCGCGATCGTCGGCCCGATCCAGACGAGCCTGATCCCCACCCGTGCCAGACGGCCGAGCGGTGGGATCCGCCGTTCCAGCCAGGCGACTCCTCGCAGGCGAGAGTTCCCGCCGGTCGTGAACAGGCGCTGCGCCAACGTCCGCCACGACACCGACGGCGCGGCGATCATCGATGCCCACGACGACAGCGCCATTCGGAGCGTGGTCCCGATCGGCGTCCGCGCCACCAGCGCATCGAGCGCGTACCAGGTCGCGGCGATGCGATCACGCCCCTGCCGATCCAGCGGAGTGTCTCGACCGACCGCGATGGCGAGCTCGATCCCGAGTTCGGCCGTCATCGGATGGGCCGCCATCCGCCGGGCCACGATCTCCATCTGCTTCGCGCTGCATTGCTTCACGGCGGCGCGAATGATGAGGAGATCGCGCAGGCGTCCCGCGCGATCGGGATGGACCGCCACCACGTGTACCAGGCAGAGCCAGAGGTGGTCTGCGGGGTCGAGTGCCCGGAGCCCCGGGATCGATCGCGCGGAGGATGCCGCGTTCCAGAGATCAGATGAACTCAGGGCCGCCTGCGGCCAGATGGTGCCGTGGAGTTCGACCGGAGTGCTCGTTCCGGGGCGCGCGAGCACGACGTGGAGATAGCTGCGCGACCTGGCCGTGCCAAATCCTGCCGATCCCAGCGCCTCTTCCGCGGCGGTGGTCGCGCCGGGAGGGGCCAGTACGTCCACGTCCTTGAGGGGGAGGGCGGTGGCGGGGGTCAGCAGGGCGTCGGTGCCCTTGAGCGGGATCACCTCGAGCCCGGCCGAGTGGACGGCGTGCGCCACGGCGGCGAGCTCCGCCCGCGCCAGGAGGATCTGTTGCGATTCGAGTTGGGCGCGCCGGCGCACGGGGTCCGGCAGCCCGAGGCCCGGCACCCGCGCCAGCGCCACCGCGCACGCTTCACGGTCAAGGAAGAGCTGCCACGCGCGGGGAGACGCCGGCGGCAGAGGCGCCGGTCGCTCGTTCAATGCCGCCCAGGCCCAGCGTCGGAGCTGGATGGCGTGCCGGAGGTCGTCCTGGAGGGTCGGCATCGCTGAAAGCTACGCCGAGCGCCGGGGGCACCGCCAATCGCGCTGAATCTTGCGCGAATGGGGATGCGTACACCTTATTTACCTCCCTATGCGCCGCCAGGTCCGTCTCCGTGCCCTCCTGCTCACCGCCCTCTTCGTAGGGGTGGGATCGGTCGCACCCTTGGTGGACGCGGTGCTCTTCCATCAGGGCGCCGAGGTCGCGCGGCCCCATATCGAAACGCGCGACAACCCCGCCTGTCACGGCGAGCGTTGCGTCATCCCGCTCTCCCAGATCACGTCCAGCGGCACTCCGGCCATCCTCGCGGTCGCGGTGCCGGCTGTCTCGGTGGCCGATCGGCCGATCGCCCGTCCTTCGTCTTCGTCGCCTTCCGCATTCCTCTCCGGTTCTCGCCGCTCTCGCGCTCCGCCTTCGCTCCTCGCCTGACCTGAACGTTCCCTGTCCACGAACTCGGTCGTCGGCGCCGTCCCGGCCCGACCGTGGGGTGGCGTGGTCCAGCGCGCATTCCCTCCCACTGGGAGGGGGAGTTTATGGCGAAGGCAGTCCTCTCAATCATCACGGCGATGGCGACCGTCACTGTCGGTCTCCAGGCCCAGGCATCGGGAACCCGTCCGCTCACCCGCAGCGAGGCAGTGGCGCAGGCGCTCGCCCACAACCCGCAGCTCGAGATCGCGCGGGAGCAGACGGCCCAGGCGCGCGCCCGGATCACCGAGGCGGCGGCGTTCCCCGACCTTGATCTCAGCGCCGACTGGACCGGCCTGCCGCACCCGCTCCAGGTCGGCTCCGGTAACGGCAGCGACTACGGCGTCGGCATCACGATGCCATTTCCCCAGAAGTTCCTGCTGCGGGATCGGGTGGCGAGTGCCGACTATCACAACTCCCAGTTCGCGTACCTCCAGCTCCGTCAGCTGACTGCCTCCAACACCATCCAGGCGTACGACGCGCTGTTGGTGGCGGAGCGCCACGGCAGCGACATCCGCGACGCCGATTCGCTGGCGCAGGACTTCCTGGCCAAGACCCGGGCGCGGTTCGACGCGGGGATGGTGGCGCGGATCGACGTGGTCAAGGCGCAGGTCGCGGTGGCGCAGGCGCACAATCTGCTCATTGCGAACGACCGCGACGTCGCCAACGCGCGCGCCGCCCTCAACCGGCAGATCGGCCGGACCCTCGGTGCCACGCTCACCACCCTCGATACGCTCGTGGTGCCCGGCGCGCTCCCCGACCTCGATTCGCTGGTGGCGGTGGCGGTGGTGGCGCGCCCGGAGGTGCAGGGGCTCACGGCGGAGCGCCGAGGCGCCAGTGCGGCAGCTTCACTGGCGCAGCAATACCTCCTTCCCGACCTGTCGCTGGGCGTCAGCAAGAACCTCGCGCAGGGCACCCCCGACAGCTACACCTTTGCCGTCGGCTTTTCGCTGCCGCTCTTCTTCTGGAACCACCAGCGGGGGGAGGTGGCCGAGGCACGCCATCGGGAACGGGAGCTCGATGCCACCGCCGTCGACCTTGCCGCCCAGGTGGAGCAGGAGGTCCGCGCCGCGTGGGCCGCCGCCGATGCCGCCATCAAGCAGGCCGCCTACGTCCGCGATGAGCTCCTCCCGGAGGCGCGCGAGGCGTATCGGATCGTGTCCGTCAATTACGGGCTTGGCGGGGCGTCGTCGCTCGACGTTCTGAGCGCCAAGAGCGATCTCCTCGATGCCCAGACCCAGTACACCGACGCGCTCGGCGCCGCCAACGATGCCGTGGCGCAGCTCGATGTGGCCGTCGGTTCCACGTTCACCGGGATCCCAGATGTCCGTTGACCTGAAGTGGCCCGCGGCGCTCGCCGCGTTGGCGCTCGTGACCGGGTGTGGCCGCCGACCCGTGGCCGCCGCCGATGCCTCCGCCGACTCGCTGCTCATCTCCATTCCCGAGGCGCAGCGGTCCAGGATCAGCGTCGCGACCGCCCGGGAGACCCCGTTCGCGCCGGTGGTCGAGGCCAACGGCGTCGTCGCCTTCGACGGCGATCAATCGACGCCGGTGCTGGCACCGATCTCCGGCCCCGTCACCCGGATCGTGGTGGAGCCGGGTGCCGTGGTCCAGGCCGGGGATCCGCTGGCCTATGTGGCCTCGCCCGATTTCGCGGCCGCGA
The DNA here is from genome assembly GCA_035693225.1 of Gemmatimonadales bacterium. Taxonomy (GTDB): domain Bacteria; phylum Gemmatimonadota; class Gemmatimonadetes; order Gemmatimonadales; family GWC2-71-9; genus CAMLHU01. The sequence continues at coordinate 4,556 of DASSGV010000071.1, forward strand.
TGGCCGGCTATCGGAAGGCCGCCGCGTCGGCCCGCCAGTTGCAGCGGGTGGCGGAGCAGAACGAGCAGCTGTTCAAGAACGACGGCATCGCCCGACGGGACCTGGAGCAATCCCAGACCGACGCGATCTCCGCCGTTGCGGATCGTGATGCCGCCTTCGAGCAGCTCCGGGCCCTCGGCGTCGACGATTCGACCCTTGCGGCGCTCCAGGCCGACCGGCCGGTGGCGCCGCCGCCGGCGGTGATCCGTGCGCCGCTTTCCGGCACGGTGGTAGAGCGGCTCATCACGCCGGGCCAGCTCCTGCAGGCGGGGAGCACGCCCTGCTTCACCGTGGCCGACCTCTCGCGGATGTGGGTGATGACCAGCGTCTTCGAATCGGACCTCCCCGATGTCCATCGGGGGGACCGGGCGGAGGTGCGTCCCAGCGTCGGCGGGGCCGCCTATGCCGGGACCGTCGACAACATCGCGGCCGAGGTGGACTCCGACACCAAGGCGACCGCGGTGCGGGTCGTGGTGCAGAACCGCGACGGACTGCTCAAGAAGGACATGTATGTGCGGGTGGCAGTGCGGTCGAGCCGGACCCGGATGGGGATCCTCGTCCCGGTAGGGGCGGTGCTGCGGGATGATGACAACCAGCCCTTCGTGTTCGTGGCCGCCGGCTCCGCTGGTGCATTTGCGCGCCGCAGCATCACCCTGGGCGAGCGGGTCGGCGATGCGTACGAGGTCTCCCACGGGGTCCAGTCCGGTGACCAAGTGGTGACGGAGGGCGGGCTCTTCCT
>DASSGV010000072.1:0-9701 GCA_035693225.1 Gemmatimonadales bacterium
GTTCGGTGATGGAGTGGGGGCGTCCTGGATCGGCCTGACACGCTCGGCCAAGAGCCCGTCCCCGGCTCTGCCGAGCGCGACGTCGAACAGCCCTCCGGCGGAGTCGTCCCGGTAATCGCGCCAGACCCGTTCCATCATCGCCTCCGCCCACGCGATCCAATCCTCGCGGCCCGTGGTCTCATAGGCGTCGAGTGCGGCGGCGGCCACCTGGACCTGGTCGTCGAGGAGCCCGCCGATGCCGCCGGCCACGTGCAGTACGGCGTCGGTCTCGGGTGACTCCTGCCGGATCCGCTCCAGGGTCCGGAGCGCGTGGTTGCGGGCCCACGGATCATCGAAGTGCGCGGCGGCGCTGAACAAGGCGCTCGCGAGCATCGCGTTCCACCCGGTGTAGCGGGTGCGGTCGATGAACGATGCGGGCCGGAGGCGTCGCGCGGCAGCGAGCGCTGCCTTGGCGTGGGAGAGGAGATCCGCGACCACCGACAGGGGCCGTCCGGTGCGATGCGCGATCGCTTCGGCATCTTCGGCGATCCACAGCACGTTCCGCGCCGGGTCGTGGTGCATCTCGCCGGCGGTGCCGATGTCGTAGTGCGCCGCCGCGACCTCGAACTCGTCGGGGCTCAATGCCGCTCGCGCTTCCTCGAGGGTCCAGGTGAAGTAGTCGCCGTCGTCATCCAGGCCGACATCGGCATCCTGGCTGGCGCCGAACCCGCCGTCAGGGTCGGCGAGCACCTCGCGGACCCACGCCAGGGTGTCGCGTGCGACATCGGCGAAGTACGGGTCGCCGAAGGCGGCGTGGCCGTCGAGGTAGGCCTTGAGGAGCTCGGCGTTGTCGTACGCCATCTTTTCGAAGTGCGGGACGATCCACTCCGCGTCGACACTGTAGCGATGGAATCCGCCGCCCACCTGGTCGTGGAAGCCGCCCCGTGCCATCCCGCGCAGGGTGGCGTGGGCCATTTCACGAGGCACGGCGCGGCCGGAGTCGTACCACCGGGCGATGAGGAAGGAGATCGCGGCGGGGTGCGGGAACTTGGGCGCCCGCCCGAACCCACCGTGGCGTGGATCGAAGTGGCGGGTGAGTTCCGCTTCGGCCCGGTCGAGGAGTGCCAGTGTGGGGTCGGTCGGATCGGGGCGATCATCTGCCTGTGCCAGGGCCCGTGTGATGGCCAGTGCCTGCGCCTCCACCCGGCCCGGTTCTTCGCGGTGGAGGCGCGCCACCTCGGTGAGCACCGCCCGAAAACTGGGGCGTCCGTGCTGCCCCTCCGGCGGGAAGTAGGTGCCGCCGTAGAACACCTCACCCCGTGCGGTGAGGAAGGCGGTGAGCGGCCACCCACCCTGGCCGGTGAGCGCCTGGACGGCACGCTGGTATCGCGCGTCGATGTCGGGGCGTTCATCACGGTCCACCTTGATGCACACGAACTCGGCGTTGAGCAGCTGCGCGAGCGCCGGATCCTCGTAGCTCTCGCCGTCCATCACGTGGCACCAGTGGCACCAGACCGCACCGATGTCGAGGAGGACGGGGCGACCGGTCGCCGCGGCGGCGGCGAACGTCTCCGGGCCCCACGGGTACCAGTGGACCGGCTGGTGCGCGGCGGAGGTGAGGTAGGGGGAGGAGGAGTCGGCGAGGCGGTTCATGTGTTAGTCGGTAAACGGTGAACAGTGAACGGTAAACGGTGAACGGGGGCGTGTGCCTTCATCCCGTTCACCGTTCACTCTTCACCGTTCACGCTATTTCGTCCCCACCATCATCAACGCTTCCCGCGGCCAGTACACGCCGGTCGGGGTGACGAACCGCTCGAAGAAATCGATCATCTCCCGGTCCATCCGCTCCTGCGCGGCGCGATCGAGTGCCGCATACGCCACGGCCACCCTGCCGGTCGAGGTGCGGAGCACGTCCCACACCGCCGCGGGGGAGGGGCCTTCGTACGGCACGGTGATCGTCGCCACGTCGAGATAGCCGAACCACTCGCCGAACCAGGCACGGGCGGTGTCCCGATCGCCCCAGGCATAGGGGTCGTGGGTCGCGGTGGGCCGAGGGATGTGGCGGTACACCCGGTCATAGTACGCGTTCGTGGTATCGCCCCGGAGCCAGGCGAGGAGTCCGGCGCGTCCACCCGGTACCAGCGCGCGGTGGAGCTCCGCCATCGCCCGCCGGGGATCGGGTGCGAAGATGAGGCCGAAGCTCGACGCCGCGACGTCGAACGACCCATCCTGCACCGGGAGCCCGGTGGCATCGCCCAGAAAGAATTCGGCGTTGCTCCCGACCGTGGCCCCCTGGGCGAGTGCCACCATTTCGGCCGCGAAATCGACGCCGGTGACCTGCGCTGCGCCGTGGCGCAATGCCGCGAGTGCCAACGTCCCAGGTCCACAGGCGACATCGAGCACCCGGTCGCCGGCCCCGATCCGGAGCGCGGTGCAGAGCGCCGCCGCCGCCGGCGTGAAGCCGGGGAGGATGTTGCGCTGGTACGCGCGGGCGACCTGGGACCAGGCGAGGGAAGGGGAGGGCAAGGGGAAGTGAGAAGTGAGAAGGGAGAAGGGAGAAGTAAGAAGTAAGAAGTAAGAAGGGAATAGGAAAGAGGATCGTGTCGGGGTCAGCGGGGAAGTTGCGCCGAGGGGCAGATGTCCGCCAGTACGCAGTCATTGCAGCGGGGCCGCCGGGCGATGCACACGGCGCGTCCGTGGGCAATGAACAGGTGGGAGAGGATCGTCCACTGGGCACGTGGGAACTCATCCATCAGGTCGCGCTCGACCTTCACCGGGTCGGTGTGGCGGGTGAGGCCGAGGAGGCGGGAGAGGCGTCCGACGTGGGTATCGACCACCACCCCTTCGTTGAGATCGAAGGCGTTGCCGAGCACCACGTTCGCCGTCTTGCGGCCGACGCCAGGCAGGGCGTGCAGCTCAGCCATCGTACGCGGCACCTTGCCACCATGCTCCGCCACGAGCGCCTGCGCCATTGCGATCAGGTTCCGCGCCTTGTTCCGGAAGAACCCGGTGGACCGGATGATCCGTTCGACATCGCCCTGGCGCGCGCCCGCGAGCTTCGACGGCGTGGGGTAGGCGCGGAAGAGGCCGGGCGTCACCAGGTTCACCCGCACGTCGGTGCACTGGGCCGAGAGGATGGTGGCGGCCAGGAGTTGGTAGGCGTTGCGGTGGTCCAGGGCGCAATGCGCGTCGGGGTAGGCGCGCTCAAGCCGCGTGAAGACCTTGGCCGGTGGTGCCGAGGGGCGGGCTTTGCGGGTCAGCGGCCCCTCCGCGCCTTCGCGAACGCCAGGAAATCCTCGGCGGTCCGGGTATTGAGGATGTCGGCGGCGGTGAGCCACCCCTTCCGCGCGATGCCGACGCCCCACTCCATGTTCCCGATGCCGCCGACGTCGTGGGCGTCGGCGCCGATCGCGATGGTGAGCCCGGCGGCGCGGGCCTTCCGAAGCGTGCGCCAGTCGAGGTCGAGGCGGTGCGGGTCGGCGTTGATCTCGATCGCCGCGCCCACGGCGCCCGCCTTCTCGATCAACGCGTCCAGGTCCACCGCATACCCTTCCCGCGCCAGCAGCAGCCGTCCGGTCGGGTGCCCCACGATGGTGAGGTGGGGATCGTCGAGCGCCCGGAGCATCCGGGTGGTCATCTCCTCGCGCCCCATCTGGAATCGGCTGTGCACCGAGCCGATGACGAAATCGAGCCGGTCGAGGACCGCGGCGGGGTAGTCGAGCGCGCCGTCGGCCAGGATGTCGGCCTCGATCCCCTTGAGGATGCGGACGCCCTCGAGGCGGGCATTGAGCGCGTCGATCTCATCGGCCTGACGCGCCAGGGCATCGGGCTTGAGCCCGCCGGCGTACGCTGCGGCCTGGCTGTGGTCGGTGAGTCCGACGTAGGCGTACCCGGCGGCCCGGCAGGCGAGCGCCATCTCCTCGATGCCGGTGGTGCCATCGGACCAGCTGGAATGGCAGTGGAGGAACCCGCGGAGGTCGGCGCGCGTCACCAGCGCCGGCAGGACGCCGGTCGCGGCGGCGGCGATCTCACCGTCTCCCTCGCGAAGTTCCGGGGGGATCTCGGCCAGGCCGAGTGCGCGATAGAACGTTGCCTCGTCGGCCGTGGGGACGAAGGTACTGCCGTGCCAGAGGGCGGCGCCGTCGAGGGCGTGGCCGACCGACCGCGCGTGCGCCTCGAGTGCGGCGATGTGGGACTCGCTGCCGGTGGCACGGACCAGCACGGCGCCGCCGTTCGCGGGCGTGGTGACGATGACCTGTGCCAGCGACCCGCCGCCATGCCGAAGGGTGACCCGCCGCTCGTCGTGGCCGGAAAATTCGACGATGCCGGGGATCGAGGCGAGGCGCTTGAAGAACTCCGCCGGTGGAACGTCGCCGATCACCACCAGGCTCAGCCCCTGGGCCACCTCCATCCGGCGGCGGACGTCCCCGGTGATCACCACACGGTCCACGCCCGGCAGGGCGGCGAGCACGGCCGCGAGCGCCGCCGCCTCCGCCGCCGCGTGATGGCAGAGTGTGTACGCGCTGGATCGGCGCAGGAAGTCGATGCTGGCGAGCACGTTGGTGGCGGTCCGGGCGCCGAAGCGGGGCAGCGCCGCGAGCGAGCCGTCCCGCGCCGCGGCCTCGAGCTCGGCGATGGTCTCGATGTGCAGCGTCTCCTGGATCTGGCGGACCTTGGAGACGCCGAGTCCCGGGAGCTGGAGCATCTCGACCAGTCCCGGCGGCACCTGGCCCCGCAGCTCATCGAGCATGGTGCTTCCGCCGGAGGCCACGAGCTCCTGCACCACCTGCAGGGTGGCGGGCCCGATCCCCTTGGCCGCGGCGAGCGATCCGTCCGTCAGCGCCGCGGCCACGGTCCCGGCGAGGGAGCCGACCGCGCGGGCCGCGCCCCGGAAGGCGCGGACGCGGAAGGCGTTCTCCCCTTTCAATTCGAGGAGTGCGGCGATCTGTTCCAGCGCCTCCGCGACGGCGTCCTTGTCGACCGCGCTCATACCACCTCACTGGCGGACCGGGATCCGAGCTCGAGCAGTTCGTCGGTGCCCACGAGCGAATGCAGGCCCGCCGCATCGCCGCCGGGGAGCACCGGCGAGAAGCTGGGCGATCCATCGGGCCGAGTCAACGACGGGGGACGCGTCCCCACCGCCTCGGCGACGCCGAACCCCGGTCGTGCAGGGTGGACCCCGAAGACGCCGAGTACGCTGATGATCCCGTGGTCGGTCTGCCGGGCGAAGAATCCGTCGAGGGGTTCGTGCGGCGCGTCCGGCGTGAGCTGGGCCCAGACCAGGCGTTCGGGGAACTGGTAATAGGCCGATGGACGGATGGGCGGCTGGTCGGAAGCGCTGGCGTCCGCGGCGACGGGGGTCAGCAGCTTCGCGGCCTGGGTCCGGTCGAACGCGACCAGCCGACGCCCGGCGCGCCAGTAGAGATAGGCGTGGTGCAGCGTCGCGAGGAACTCCGCGATCTGTCCCTCCTCGTGCGGTTCGGGCACGAGATCCTGCAGGAGTTCGATGACCGCCCGATCGAGCACGAAGGCGTCACGGTCGGTCTCGTCCCGTCCGGCGGTGCGAAGCGACCCGGCCACCTCGGGGAATCGCTCCTCGGCGAGGGCGCCGAAGACGAGGGTGAACGGATCGACCCGTTCAGCCACGGCCGGTCCTGGGCAGGAAGGCATCGAGCACGCCGAGGAAGGTGTCGAATCCCTCCACGTAGGGCACGTGTCCGCAGTCGGGGATCAGGTGGAACTCCGCGTTCAGGCACTCCGCCGTCTCACGCGCCGACTCCCAGGGGATCACGTCGTCGCGCCCGTGGAGGACGACGGTGGGGATCTCCAGTTTCCGGAGCGCGGGCCGCAGGTCGTACTCGCCGAGGGAGGCCCAGACCTCCTTCTGGACGCGCTCGACCAGCCGGAATCCGGTGAGTTCGCCGACCCGGGAGGGGTCCTTGAAGTACGCGACCACCGCGAGCTCGAAGAGCCGCCGCTGATAGGCGGCGAGGTCGCGGGTCTGGAGTCCCGACTCGCGGAGCCGGCTGCGTTCGGCCCGGGCCCATTCGCCGTTGGTGATCGCCGCGTAGCGGTGTTCGTACTCCAGGCGGGCCTCGCGGTACGCGGGGGCGGGGGAGACCAGCGCCAGGCGGGCCACGCTGCACGGGTGTTCGATGGTGTACAGCATCGCGAGGAGGCCGCCCCAGGAGTAGCCCACCAGGTCCAGGGGCGCATCGCCCCAGAGCTCCTTCAAGGCGTGGAGGTCCGCGACATGTTCCTTCCAGCCGGCGCGCACGTCGCGCGCCAGCGGCGATCGTCCGCCGCCGCGCTGGTCGTAGAGCACCAGGGTCCGGTCCACCGCCAGGGCGTCGAAACCCGGGAGCAGGTAGTCGTGGCTGGCGCCGGGCCCGCCGTGGAGTGCCACGACGGGGGGACCGGAGCCATTGCGGCGTTCGAAGAGTTCGACGCCGTTGACGTGTCGAACGAAGGTCTCGATCACGACCCAATCTACCCGTCGGCGGCCGCTCGCCACCAGCTACAAGCCTCCGGCATCGAACGCTAGATTCCGGCACGATGACCGCCCCCCTGGACGCCGAGCCCATCCCGTCTCCCGACGCGGCACCGCCGGAACACCTCACGGAGGCGGCACCGGCGCGGACCGCGGTGGTGTCGTTCGCCGACGTGGTGGTGCTCTGCCTGGTGGCCGCGGTGATCGGCGCCCTGGTGAGCTTCGCGCGCCAGTTCGAGGCGCCGCTCAGCCAGGCGGTCCGGATCGATCTCTCGCCGGGGGCGCTCCCGCGCTACACGCTCTTCTCCCTCGCGCGCGGGGTCCTCGCGCTGGTGGTGTCGTACATCTTCGCATTCGGGTTCGGCTGGGCGGCGGCATCCTCCGCGCGCGCGGAGCGCTTCCTGCTCCCGGTGCTGGACATCCTGCAGAGCATTCCCGTGCTCGGATTCCTGCCGGGGCTGGTGCTCGGATTGGTGGCGCTCTTTCCCGACCGCAATGCCGGGCTCGAGCTCGCGGCGATCCTGATGATCTTCACGGCACAGGCGTGGAACCTGGCGCTGAGCTTCTACAATTCGCTCAAGAGCGTGCCGGAGCCGCTGCGCGAAGCGGCGCAGGTGGCGGGGTGGGGGTCCTGGGCCATCTTCCGGCGGCTCGAGGTGCCGGCGGCGACGCCGGGCCTGGTCTGGAACGGGATGTTGTCGATGGCGGGCGGGTGGTTCTTCCTGATGGTCAACGAGGCCTTCGAGCTCGGCGGCCGGGATTTCCGGCTGCCGGGGATCGGCGCCTACATGAGCGCCGCCATCGAGGCGGGAGACCGGCGCGCGATCCTGCTGGCGTTGCTCGCCATGACGGCGATGATCGTCGCGGTCGACCGGCTGTTCTGGCGGCCGATGGTGGTCTGGGCCCAGAAGTTCCGGCTCGATGACTCCGCGGGCGAGGGACAGGCCACCAACTGGCTCCTGGAATTCCTGCGACGATCGCGGCTTCGGGTACAGGCCCGTTCGGTGCGCCATCGGGCGGTGGCGACGGCCCGGGTCGCCACGCTGCCGATCCGGCGCTCGTTGCGCCACGCTGATCGGGTCCTCCGGCGGTTCCCGGGCCCCCGTACCGGGCGCGACGGCGCCCTGCGGGTGACGGTCACGGTGCTGGCGGTCGTGGTCGCGGTGGGCGCGGGGTTCGGCGTGCTGCAACTGATGCGGCTCCTGGCCCGACTGAACGCCGGTCAATGGCTCCTGGTGGTGCGCTCGGCGGCATACACCTTTGCGCGGGTTCTTTCCGCCGTGGCACTCTCGACGGCGTGGGCGCTCCCGGTGGGCGTCCTGATCGGCCGCTCGCCCCGGATCGCCCGCGTGTTCCAGCCGGTCATCCAGATCGTGGCCTCATTCCCGGCGCCGATGCTCTTCCCGCTCGTCATCCTCGGACTGCTGAGCGTCGGGGCCGGCATGGGGATCGGTGCGGTGACCTTGATGGTGCTCTCGGCACAGTGGTATATCCTCTTCAACGTGATCTCCGCCGTCGCGGCACTGCCGCCGCAACTCGCGGAGGCCGCCGATGTGTTCCAGATGACCGGGTGGGCGCGCTGGCGCCAGCTCTACCTGCCGGCGGCGTTCCCGGCCCTCGTGACCGGATGGGTCACCGCGGCCGGCGGCGCATGGAACGGATCGATCGTGGCGGAATACGTGCAGGCCGGCGGATCCACCCACATCGCTCCCGGGCTCGGCAGCCTCATTTCGCTCGCGACGGTGCATGCCGACTTTCCCCTCCTCGCGGGCGGCATCGCGGTGATGAGCCTGATCGTCGTGGGGTGGAACCGGCTGGTGTGGCGTCCGCTCGCCATCCTGGCCCAGAACCAATATGGGGTGACCCAATGACCGCTCCTTCCGCGGCGAACAGCGTCCTGCTCGAGGCACGCGGAGTGATCCAGCGCTTCCGGCTCCCCAAGCAGGCGGAGTTCGAGGCGCTGCGGGACATCTCGCTCACCGTCCGGGAGCGGGAAGTGGTGGCCTTCGTCGGCCCCTCGGGATGCGGCAAGAGCACCTTGCTCCGGCTCCTGGCCGGGCTCACCCGGCCGACCGCCGGCCAGGTGCTCTACCGTGGTCAGCCGGTGGAAGGGGTGCTGGCGTCTTCGGCGATGGTCTTCCAGTCCTTTGCCCTCCTGCCCTGGCTCACCGTGGAGCAGAACGTGGCGATGGGGCTCGCCGCGCGGGGCCGCGCCGGCGCGGACCACGCGGCGGCCATCACCCACGCGATCGAGGCGGTGGGCCTCGATGGATTCGAGCAGGCGTACCCACGCGAGCTGTCCGGCGGGATGAAGCAGCGGGTCGGCTTTGCACGGGCGCTGGCCGTCGAGCCCGAGATCCTCTTCATGGACGAGCCCTTCGGGGCGCTCGATGCATTGACGGCGGAGAACCTGCGCTCGCAGGTCGTGGATCTGTGGCAGGATCCCGAGACCGGCGTCAGCGCCATCGTCGTGGTGACGCACAGCGTCGATGAGGCGGTATACCTCGCAGGCCGCATCGTGGTGTTCGGCACCAATCCGGGGCACATCCGCGAAGTGCTCGACAATCCCCTCCCGTATCCCCGGGATCCGAGGAGTCCGCTCTTCGGGGCCACAGTGGACCGGCTCTACGCCATCCTCACGGCGACGCTCCTTCCCGAGCCGGAGCGCGCGGCCGGCGGGGTCGCCGCGCGCCTGGTGCCGTTCCCGCGAGTGCATGTCTCGGAAGTGATGGGTCTGTTGGACCACCTGGCCGACCGTGCCGAGGGAGGCGACTCGGTGTTCGACATCGCCGAGGAGCTGGGGGTCGATTATGACCGGATGACCTCGGTGGTGCGCGCGGCGGAGCAGTTGGGGTGGGTCGTGACACCGGGCGATGACGTGCGGCTCACGCCGGCGGGGCAGCAGCTGGTGGCGGGGGACAGCGCCGAGCGGAAGGCCCTCACCCGCGTGCAGGTGCTGGGGCATCCGCTGTTCGCGCGGGTGGTGGGGATGATCAAGGAGAACGACGGGTCCATCGAGGTGGACGAGATCCTCGCCGACCTCACCATCTGCTTCCCTTTCAGCCGCGCCAACGGGCTGATGCGGACGGTGATCGAGTGGGGACGCTACGCCGAGGTGCTCGATCACGAGAGCCGGAACCGACGGCTGGTGCTGCCGGAAGAAGAGCGGGCCGCGCTGGAAGCGCAGGTGGATGAGTAGGGGCGAGCCATCGGCTCGCAGCTATCAGCTATC
>DASSGV010000073.1:0-94348 GCA_035693225.1 Gemmatimonadales bacterium
CGCCACGCATCCTCCACATGTTCGATCCGCCGCGCGCCGCCTCGGCCCTCGTGCACGGCGATGACATCGAAGCGGTAGGTATCGTTGGCGCGGCCGAAGCGGAGGGACCAGAGCGCCGCCACCTTGCCGACGGCCTCGCGCTTGCGACGATCCACCGCTTCGACCGGCGCCCCGCACGCGGCACCGCGGCGGGTCTTGACCTCGACGAAGGCGACCAGGTCCCCGCGGCGGGCGATCAGGTCGATGTCGTGGCGGCCGAGCTTGAAGCGGTGGGCCTCGATGGACCAGCCGCAGGCGGTGAGGTAGGCGAGCGCCGCGTGCTCGCCGTCAAGGCCGCGCAGCTGCCGCTCGTCCTCCCACTCCTTGGTCGGGATGAATCGTCGGGTGGTCGCCATGGGAACACGATAGCGGCGAGCACTGCCGCGAGCGTCACCCTGCGAACGCAGCGCGGTACGCGGGAACGCAGGCGGGTAGGATGGGGGAACAGGGGGTGAGGTGACGCGATGCCGGCATCGCGCGTGAGGGGTGGCCGCAAGCCACCTCCTACGGACGGGCATCGAGACCAGCTGATAGCCGATAGCTGATAGCCGCCGTTAGTGGCCGCAAGCCACCCCCTACTCACCCCCTCTCCACGAACGTGGAGAGGGGGCCGGGGGGTGAGGAAAAGCGTATGTGGAGAGGGGGCCGGGGGGTGAGGAAAAGCGTATGCGGAGAGGGGGACAGGGGGTGAGGCGGACAGGCGTCAGGGTCCCTGCACGCGACCCTCACACGTTCGCTACACGTGCATGCAGTCTCTCACGCGGCTTTCTACGCGGCTGTTCACGCGATTTGTTACGCGATTTTTCACGCGGTCCTTCACGCGCCGACTCGCTACCCCGAATACTCATCCAGCTGGTCATACGCCACCAGCACCTCCCGAGGCTTGCTCCCGTCGGGCGGACCCAGGATGCCGGCGTAATGCAGCTGATCGATGATCCGCGCCGCCCGCCCGTAGCCGATCCTGAGCTTTCGCTGCAGGAGCGACGTGCTCCCTCCCTGGTTCTGGACGCATGCCTCCGCCGCCTCCCGGAACAGGGGATCGCGCTCCTCGTCCCCACCCTCCCCCGGCGTGCCCCCCTCCGCCTCCGCATCCAGCTTCCGCGTCTCGACGATGATGTCGTAATCGACCGGCCCCGCCGCGGCCGCAGCCTCGAGGGCCGCCTTGCGGACCTCGTACCAGTCCATGACCCGCTCGGTCTCTTCCGTCGAGATGAACGCCCCCTGGATCCGCATCGGCTCGTTGCGCCCGGGCGGGAGGAAGAGCATGTCGCCGTTCCCCAGCAGCGCCTCGGCCCCGTTCTGGTCGAGGATGGTCCGGCTGTCCACCTTCGACGCCACCCGGAACGCGATCCGGCTCGGGAAGTTGGCCTTGATGAGGCCGGTGATGACGTTCACCGACGGGCGCTGGGTGGCCAGGATCAGGTGGATCCCGATGGCCCGCGCCTTCTGCGCCAGCCGCGCCAGCGGCGTCTCGACCTCCCCCTGCACGGTCATCATCAGGTCGGCCAGCTCGTCGACCAGGATGACGATGAGCGGCAGCTTCCCCTCGGTGTACGTCTCCGGTTCCGGAGGCTCCGGGGCGATGCTCTCCGCCTCGGCGCTGATGGTGCTCAAGGTCGACTTGGGCCGGGGGATCGGCTTGAGCGGCTTCCCCTCCGCCACCTTGTGGTTGAAGTCCGCCAGGTTGCGCGCGCCGTTGGTCTGGAGCAGCACGTAGCGCCGCTCCATCTCGTTCACGGCCCACTTGAGCACCGTCGCCGCGTCGTGGTTGTTGGTCACGACCGGGTGCCGGAGGTGCGGCAGCGCGTTGTACATCGACAGCTCGACCATCTTCGGATCCACCATCAGGAGCCGGAGGTCCTCGCGCCGCTGGTAGTTGTAGATGAGGCTGGTGATGATCGCGTTGATCGCCACCGACTTGCCGGTGCCGGTGGCGCCCGCGATCAGCAGGTGCGGCATCTTGGCCAGGTCGGCCACCACCGCCCGTCCTTCCAGATCGAGCCCCAGGGCGATCGGAATGGTCCACCCCTCCGCGTCCCACTCCGCGCTCTCCAGGATCTGCCGTACCACGACCATCTCCGGCTTGGGGTTCGGCACCTCGACCCCCACGACGTCCTTCCCCGGCACCCGCGCCACCCGGATGGAGCGCGCCTTCATCGCCAGCGCCAGGTCGTCGGCCAGCTGGACCAGCCGGTTGAGCTTGACCCCTGCCTCCAGCCGGGCGTAGAACTGCGTCACCACCGGACCCGAGGTGTAGTCGACGATGGTCGAGGGCACCTTGAAGGTGGCGAGCGATTCCTGCAGCCGGGCCTTCAACTCGTCGAGCTGCCCCCGCTTGGCGGCCTCGCCGCTCGCGGCGGGCGCCTCGTGCAGGAGCTCGGTGGTCCACCGGTCGTTGGGGTCGAGCGGTTCCCCCGGTGCCACCGGCTTGGACCTGGGAAGCGGCTTTTTCGCCGGCTTCTTCCGGACCGCGGGCCGGAGGGCCACGCTCTCGTCGTCCACCCGCTCCTGATCCCCTCCGCGTTCGACCGGCAGCGGCTTCGGTTCCGCCACCCGCTTGACGGGCTTGAACTCCGGCTCCGTGGCCGCGCGCTTCTCCAGGCGCTGCAGCGGATGCCAGCCGACGGTCAGGATGGTGAGGGCCGAGGTGAGGCCGAAGGCGATGAGCGCGGCGATGGGACGGCCCAGCAGTGCGCTCAGGCCGTGGGAAAAGAACCCCGGCACCAGGCCCACGACCCGCGCCTGGAGCGCCCAGTCGTGGAGTGGCGGATCGAAGAGCGCGGGGCCGAGGTCGAGGAGGGTGCCGATGAAGAGCGGGATGAGGACGGCAAGCCCGCCCACCAGCAGTGCGGTGCGCTTCATGTCCAGCCGTTCGAACCACCCGAACCCCGCCGCCGCGACGCCGAGCCCCAGGAGCGGGAAGCCGATGGCGCCGACGCCGAGGGCCTTCCAGAGGATCTCGCCGATGGTGGCGGGAAGGGTGCCGACGCCCCGGATGGGGAGGAGGGCGATGCCGAGCGAGAGGCCCAGCACCAGCGATGCGATGGCCCCGATCCGGCGGCGGGCGTCGTCGCTCACGCGGCGCCCCGCTCTGCCATCACGCCTCGGGCCGCAGGAGCTGCGACTCCCGCTCGAGGAACTTGGTGTCGACCCGTCCGGCGGCGAACTCGGGGTGTCGGATGACCCGCGCCAGGAACGGGATGGTGGTGGTGACGCCCTCGATCACGAAGCTGTCGAGCGCCTGCCGCATCCGCGCCAGCGCCTCCTCCCGGTCGTTGCCGTGCGCAATGACCTTGGCGAGCAGCGAGTCGTAGTAGGGCGGCACGTGGTAGCCGGCGTAGATGTGGCTGTCCACCCGGATCCCCGGCCCGCCCGGCGGATGGTACGCGGTGATCGCGCCGGGGCTGGGCTGGAAGTTGCGGTACGGATCCTCGGCGTTGATGCGGCATTCGATGGCGTGGCCCCGGAGCCGGGTGCCCTCGCCCCGGAAGCTGATCGGCGCGCCCGCGGCCACCCGGATCTGCTCCTTCACCAGGTCGAAGCTCGTCACCATCTCGGTGACGGGATGTTCCACCTGGATCCGGGTGTTCATCTCCATGAAATAGTACGAGCCGTCACTGTCGAGCAGGAACTCGAGGGTGCCGGCGCCCACGTAGCCGATGGCACTCGCCAGCCGGATGGCGTCGTTCCCCATCCGCTCCCGCAGCGCGTCGTTGAGCGCCGGGCTCGGCGATTCCTCGATGAGCTTCTGGTGTCGGCGCTGGACGGAGCAATCGCGTTCCCCGAGCGAGACGACGCGGCCGTGGGTGTCGCCCATCACCTGGATCTCGACGTGGCGGGGACGGGCCAGGTACTTCTCGACGTACACGTTGCCGTTGCCGAAGGCCGAGAGCGCCTCGTTCTGGGCCAGGGTGAAGGCCTGCCCGAAGGCGTCGGCGTCGGTCGCCACCCGCATCCCCTTCCCGCCGCCCCCCGCCGTGGCCTTGATGATGACCGGATAGCCGATGCTGCCGGCCACCGTCAGCGCCTCATCGAGGTCCTGGATGGTGCCCTTCGATCCCGGCACCGTGGGCACACCCGCTTCCTGCGCCAGCTTCCGGGCGGTGGCCTTGTCGCCCATCGCGCGGATCTGGTCGCCCGAGGGGCCGATGAAGGTGATATTCGAGGCCTTGCAGGTGTCGGAGAACTCGGGGTTCTCCGCCAGGAAGCCGTAGCCGGGGTGGATGGCGTCGGCCCCGGTGATCTCGGCGGCGGCGATGAGGCTCGGGATCCGGAGGTAGGAGAGCCGGCCCGGCGGGGGGCCGATGCAGACGTCGTCATCGGCAAAGCGGACGTGCAGCGACTCCCGGTCCGCCTCGGAATAGACGGCGACCGTCTCGACGCCGAGTTCGCGGCAGGCGCGGATGACGCGGAGGGCGATCTCCCCGCGATTGGCGATGAGGACCTTTTTGAACATCAGGGCGTGAGGTCCTGGGTCAGCCCGGACTTCCCGCTCCCCCCCATGTCGGAGAAGGTGCGGTCCGACGCCGACCCGATGCCCGACGCCCGGAGCGCGAACTCGTTCGGGTTGCTGGCATAGAAGAGCGCGCTCTCGTAGGAGACGTCGCCCTTCTGGTACCATCGCATCAGGGACTGGTCGAACGACTGCATCCCGTAGGACACGCCCCCTTCGGCGATCAGGTCCGGGATGTTGAGCGCCTTCTCGAGGTCGCGGATGTTGTCCGACACCGCCGCCGTGTTGATGAGCACTTCGCACATCGGGACCCGGCCGCCCCCGTCCTTCTTGGGGACCAGGCGCAGGCACACGACCGCCGCGAGGGCGGTCGAGAGCAGGCTCCGGACCTCCGCGTGTTCGTGCGGCGGATAGAACGAGATGATCCGGTTGATCGTCTGGGTGGCGTCGGTGGTGTGGAGCGTGGAGAAGACCAGGTGGCCGGTGTCCGCCGCCTTGAGGGCGGTGTCGAGCGTCTCCTTGTCCCGGATCTCGCCGATCAGGATGACGTCGGGGTCCTGCCGCAGCACCGACTTGAGCGCGCTCTGGAACGATATCGTGTCCGTCCCCACCTCGCGCTGCGAGATGTTGGCCAGCTGGTCGCGGTGCAGGAACTCGATCGGGTCCTCGATCGTGATGATGTTGACCCGGTCGTTGGTGTTGATGTGGTTGATCATCGCGGCCAGCGCCGTCGACTTCCCCGAGCCGGTCACCCCGGTCACGAGCACCATCCCCCGCGGCTTGCTGGCGATCTCCTCGAGCACCTCCGGCAGGAGCAGCTCCCGGACGGTCTTCACTTCGTACGGGATGGCGCGGAAGGCGAATGCCAGCGTCCCGCGCTGCTGATACACGTTGGTCCGGAACCGGCCGACCCCCGGCACCCCGATGGCGAAGTCCGCCTCCTTGCGCTCCGCGAACTCCTTCACCTGCCGTGGCGTCATGATCTGTTCGGCCAGGGTCTTCAGGTCCTCCGGCTTCAGCGGCGGCATCTCCAGCGGAGTGAGCTGGCCGTCCAGACGGATCGTCGGCGGCCGCCCCACCTTGAGCAGCAGGTCGGAGCCGTTCTTCTGCACCATCTGGGTGATGGCCGCCTTGAAGTTGAATCCGGGCCCCGCGGCCGCAGGGGCCGCTGCCGGCTTGGCCTGCGGCGCGTCAGCCATTCGGGTCCACCCGGTAGAGCACCTGGCCGAACTCCACCGGCTGCGCATCCTCCACGCACACCTCCCGGATGACGCCGCCCACCTCGGCCTCGATCTCGTTCATGATCTTCATCGCTTCGATGATGCAGACGGTCTGGCCCGGGCTCACCCGCGTCCCGACCTTGGCGTATGCCTCCGCCCCGGGCTCCGGCGCCATGTAGAAGGTGCCGACCATCGGCGACTTGATCTCCTTGAGGTTCGTGGCCGCCGGTGCGGACCGCTCCGGTGTCGCGGCCGGCACGACCCCTGCCGGCGGATGCGGAGCGTGGCCCGGCGCCGTCGGCGCGGGCATCATCACCGGCGCCGGCATCATCATTCCGCCGGATCCGTACCGCGTGATGACCACCCCGCGGCCGAACCAGCCGCGGACCTCGATCGACCCGACTTCGGGCGTCTCGCGCAGCAGGCGCGTCAACCGCTCGATCTCGGAAATATCCAAGGCCCCTCCTTGAGGGCGTTTTCCCGGGTGCCCTACACCTCGATGAGCGCCGTCCGGCCGTCCGACAGGCACTGCGGACCGTCCGGCGCGAGCCACACGTCGTCTTCCAATCGTACCCCACCCCAGCCGGGAAGATAGATGCCCGGCTCGATGGTCACCACCGCACCCTCCGGCAGCACGCCCTCCGCGGTGGGGCTCAGGCGCGGCGCTTCGTGGACTTCCAACCCCAGCCCGTGCCCCAGCGAGTGCCCGAACGCCTCACCATACCCCCGCTGGCCGATCAATTCGCGCGCCAGTGCATCGGCCTCGCGTCCCGTCATCCCGGCCCGCACCCCCTCCAACGCCCGGCGCTGCGCCGCCTCCACCACCTCGTACACCTCGCGCTGGCGGCCGTCAGCCTTCCCCAGCACGACGGTGCGGGTCAAGTCGGAGCAGTAGCCGTCGAGCTGGGCGCCGAAGTCGATCAGGAGCAATTCCCCGCTGCTGAGCGTCCGGCCGGTGCTGCGCGCGTGGGGCAGCGCTGCCCGCGGTCCCGATGCGACGATGGTCGGAAAGGGGTGCCATTCGCTCCCCCGCACCCGGAGCGCCGACTCGAGCCGTGCCGCGACGGCCAGCTCGGTCTCACCCGGGCGCACCCCCGGGAGCACCTCGGCCAACGCCTCCTGGGCCAGCCTCGCGGCGGCGCGGATCGCCTCCACCTCGACCGGCGCCTTCCGCACCCGCAGCCGCTCCACCAGTCCTTCGGTCGGCGTCAGCCGGCGTCCCTCCCCCATCCGCCCCGCATCCCGCACGGTGGCAACGTGGGCCTCGAACCCGACCGCTTCCGCGCTCGCCAGCACCTTGCGAACCCGGCCCCAGAGATTGACCGGCTCGATGTCCACCTGCGCCGACGCGCCGACCTCCTCAGGTGCCTGCTCGGCGTAACGGAAGTCGGTCACCAGCACCGCACCGCCAGGCCGGATCACCAGGAGTCCCGCCGATCCGGTGAACCCGGAGAGGTACCGGATGTTCGGCGGATGCTGCACCACCAGCGCCGTCAGCCCCTCGGCCTCGAGCGCCTGCAACAGGGCCTGCTGGCGGGATCCCCGAAGGTCAGGGGCCACGGAGCCGGCCGACCAACGCCCGCACGGCAAGCGCATATCCCGCCGGCCCGAGGCCACAGATGAAGCCGACCGCCCGGTCCGCGAGCACCGACACCCGGCGCTCCGGCTCCCGCGCGAAGAGATTCGACAGGTGCACCTCGACGTACGGCAGGCCGATGCCCAGGAGCGCATCGCGTACGGCAAGATTCGAGTGGGTCCAGGCAGCGGCATTCACCACCACGCCGTCGATCCGGCCGCGAAAGGCGTGGATCGCCTCGACGAACGCCCCCTCGTGGTTCGACTGCAGCCACTCGACCTCGACCCCCAGCTGCATCGCCTCGGCACGGACCAGCGCTTCGATCTCCGCCAGGGTGACGCGACCGTAGACCTCCGGCTCCCGGATGCCAAGCAGGTCGAGGTTGGGTCCGTTGAGGACGGCGATGCGCATCACTTCTTGAGGTTCTTCAACCAGTCCTGGAACTGGCCCAGGTCATCGTCATCGGCCTGGGTGCGCCGGATCGTCCGCGGGGACGCCGTCGCCTGATCGGCCCCGGGCGCCTCGCTCCCGCCGAAGAAATCATCGAAGGAGCCGGCGGCGGGCCCTTCGGCGGGCTGGGCCGTCGGCTCGTCACCAAAGATCGCGCCGAGCGACACCGCTTCCGGCGCGGGTCGGGTCGGAGTTCCCGCGGGATGGGCCGCCTCACCGACCGGCGCCGGAGGCCCCTCCGCCTCGATCGGCGCCGCAGGCGCTTCGGACGCCGGAAGTGCCACGTGCGGCAGCCGCGCCGCGAGCACCGACTGGATCCAGGCCCCGACCGCGGTCCCGCCGGTCTCCGCCGCCAGCCAGGCCGACGCACGGACGGGTGCGCCGGAGCCCTCGAGTTCCCGTACCTTGCCGGCCAGGCGCGCATCGCCGGGGGAGCGCAGGAGCAATGCGCGATACACCGCCAGCGCTTCGCTGACGAGTCCCTGGCCCTCGTAGAGCACAGCCATCGCTTCGGTCACCACCGGCTCCGGCTCCGGGACCCCCGGTGGCGGTGCGTCCTCCAATTCCGAAGCGGAGTCATACACCGGCGAGACGCCCGACAGCCGACTCGCGCCCGGGGTCAACGTCTCCGCGGCCGACGCCTCCTGGAACTCCGACGTCGACCCTCCCGCGGTCAGCTCCGAGCCGTGGTCGGGTTGCTGAAATTCGTTGGAGGGGCCGGAACGGATCTCGATCTCGCTCTCGCGCTCGACCGCATCGCCGGGATCGAACTGGGTTGCTTCCAGACCCTCGAGCGCCGCACCGGGCGCCGCGACGCCGGAGTTCCGAGGGCCGCCGGACTCGAGTCCGTCGATCGCGAGCGGTTCCAGCGGCAGATCTGCTTCAGGTCCGTTGTGCGATGGCTCCACCGCGGTGGTCTCGACGCCGGAGAGCCGCAACGAAGGCAATGGGGGCTCCGGCGGCGCCACGGGCGGGATCAACTCGAGGGTCCGCGCCTCGGTGTCGGCCGCCGGCTCGAAGTGGATCGAGTCGCGCCGCCACGCCGGCGGTTCGGGGGGCGCCGCGGCGGGCATCGGCTCTTCCTCTGCCGGGGGCGGCGCCTCAGCCGCGAGGTCGACCAGGCCCTGCAATTCCGCCGACGGCGCCGCCGGTTCGGGCTCGACCGCCGGCGCGTCCGATAGCCCCTGGACCCGGACCAACTGCTCCCGCGCTTCATCGCTCCCCGGGTCGATGGTGAGGAGCGCATGGGCCCACTTGGCCGAGGCGGAAAAGTCGCCCCGGCGCTCCGAGATGTCGGCGAGCGCCTTCAGGGCGATGACGCTCTCGCCGTCGAGCTCAGTGACCCGGGTGAAGGCGGCCTCCGCCCCGGCGTCATCCCCCTGGTCGAGGAGGCAGCGTCCGAGGACCACCCGGGCCGAGACATAGTCGGGGTGGATCATCAGTCCGGTCTTGAGCACTTCGAGCGCCCGGCCCACCTGCCCGTCCTTGCGATAGGCATCGGCCAGGGACGCGAAAAAGCGGCCCTGGGGATTCTCCTGGACGCGGCGCTCGAGCTTCTCGATCTCGCTGGTGTAGGCCATCCCGATCCGGGCTCTAAGTTGTTGTGGGGATTGAAGCAAGAGTAGCGCGCGCCGGAACGACTGTCAACGCCCGCAGCCCTCGTCCGGCTTGAGATTGGGCCTTGTCACGCTTAGACTTGGGGCTCTTTTCGGACCCTCTACCCGGCCGTGCTCCGCCTATGATGAACTACTTCCGAAAGTATGCCGCCCCCCTGATCGTGATCACCGGGCTGGCGTTCCTCATCTGGATGGTCGTCGACCTGAGCGGGGTCACCGGCGGCGGCGGGTTCACATCGGCGTCCTCGGCGGGGAAGGTCGACGGGATCACGATCGACGCCAGGAACTACGAGCTCGCCGTCCAGAACGCGACCGAACAGCAGCAGAAGCAGACCACCGGCACGCTGGGGATCGACGACATCCAGCGGATCCGCGACCAGGTGTGGGAGCAGTTCGTCGACCAGGCGGTGCTCCAGAGCGAGTATGGCAAGCGGGGCCTGGTGGTCCACCCGGCCGAGATCGCCGCGGCCATTGAGCAATCCCCGCCGGAGGAGATCCAGTCCCAGCCCGATTTCCAGACCAACGGGCAGTTCGACATGGACAAGTACCACCGCTGGCTGCGTTCGCCGGGTGCGGCGCAGGTCATCGACATCCTCCAGGACCGGTACCGCGAACAGATCATGCAGGCCAAGCTGCTCCGGCAGGTGGTCACCGACGTCTTCGTGCCGCAGGCGCAGTTGTGGCAGCAGTACCGGGACGAGCACGAAACGGTCACCATCGACCTGACCGCCATCATCGCCCGCAACGCGGTCCCCGATTCCACGGCCGCGGTCACCCCGGCCGAGGTCGCGCAGTACTATCACGAGCATCCCGACGACTTCAAGCGCCCCGCCGAGGCGTACCTGAGCTTCGTCTCCCTGGACCGGGCGCCGAACGCGGCGGACACGGCGGCGGCGTTGGCGCACGCCCGCGCGGTGCGCGACGAGATCATCAAGGGCGCCCCCTTCGCCGAGGTCGCCAAGCGGGAGTCGGCCGACAGCGCCTCGGCGGTCAAGGGCGGCGATCTCGGTGAATTCGGCCGGGGCGCGATGACCAAGCCATTCGAGGCGGCGGCCTTCTCGCTCCCGATCGGTACGGTGTCCGAGCCGGTGCTCACGGAGTTCGGCTACCACATCATCCAGGTCAGCAAGCGCACCAAGGACAAGGTCACCGCCCGGCACATCCTGATCCCCATCACCCTCGACGGGCCGCACCGCGACCTGCTCGACACCCGTGCCGACTCGCTCGAACGCCTTGCCGCCGACCGGCTCGACGGCCCCGCCCTCGACACCGCCGCGAAGATCATGGGGCTTCGGGTCGGACGGGTGGGCCCGGTGGCCCAGGGGACCCAGATGGTCCTCGGCACCCTGCTGGTGCCGGATGCCAGCACCTGGGCCTTCCAGACGCTCAAGCCGGGCTCGGTGAGCCCGCTCATCGAGACCACCGACGCCATCTTCACCTTCCGCATCGACAGCATCCAGCCTGCCGGGGTGCCGCCGCTCGCCCAGGTGCGCCTGGCGGTCGAGGCCGCCGCACGCGATGCCCGGAAGCTCACGATCGCGCGGGCCATCGGCCAGGACCTGCTCAAGCGGATCGGCGAGGGCAGCAGCCTCGACCAGGCCGCCGACGCCCACCACCTGCCCCACCGGATCCTGGGGCCGTTCACCCGGGTCAAGCCGCAGATCGGCAACCCGCTGGTGGTCGGGACGGCGTTCGGACTCGCGGTGGGACAGCGGAGTCCGCTGCTCGACACGCCGGACGGCATCTACCTCTTCGACGTCACCGCGCGCCAGCCGGCCGACTCCGCCGACTTCGTCAAGAACGAGTCCCAGTTGATGCTCACGGCAATGACCCGGGCGCGGCAGGACCGGGCCCGGGCCTACCTGCAGGCGCTGCGCACCAATGCCAAGATCGTCGACGACCGCGCCAAGTTGTTCCAGGCCCAGGCGCCGCAGCAACCGGGCGCCGCCGACATGCCGCTCTGAGCGGCGCGCACCGACGCCGTCCTTCGCGCGGCGTCGAGAACGACAACGGGCGGCCCTCCCCGATCGCGGGGGGCCGCCCGTTCCGTCATCCGGCCTCGGTTACTGCGAGAGGCGCTTCGGCTCCCCACCGCTGGCGGGGGTGGCCGGCGCGTCAAGCTGCCGCGGGGCCTGGGAATACTGGTCCGGCTTCGAGGCCGGAAGGTCGTCGTTGATCTCCGAGAGACTCCGCTTGAATTCACGGATCCCCTTGCCGATCGAGGAGCCCATCTCCGGCAGGCGCTTGGCCCCGAAGAAGAGGAAGAACAGCCCCCCGATGAGCAGGATCTCCGAGAACCCGATCCGTTCGAACATACGCCACCTCGTCAGAAGAGCGATCGTGCCAACAGGTAGGCCAGCACCACGCCGACCAGGCTCAGGAGCGATACGTGCAGCCCCACGGGCCCCACGGTAAAGCTAATCACCAGCAGGTTCACCGACACCGGTCCGAGCGTCGGGGTCACGGTGAAGGTGAAGAAGTCCTTCGCCGCGCTGTCCGGCAGGAAGTAGGACAGCAGCGCATTGAGGAACCCCCCGATCAGGAACCCGAGGGCCAGTACGCTCAGATAGAACCGGGGCCGCCGCGGTCCGACCGGCATCAGCGGCGCCGCTCCAGCACGTATCCGACGCTGCCGCGAAGCGCCTCGCGGTAGGCCGACGGCGGCAGCGCCTCGAGCGCGGCCTCGGCCTGCGCGGCGTGCTGGTGGGCGCGATCCCGCGCGTATTCCAGCCCGCCCGCGGCGGTCACCGCCGCGATCACCGCCGCGATCCGCTCCTCCGCCGGGTCGGCTTCGCGCATCAGGTCCTGCAGCACCCGCCGATCGGCCGGGCTGAAGCGCGGCAGCGCCGCGATGAGCGGGAGGGTGACCTTGTGCTCGCGCAGGTCGCCGCCGACCGGCTTGCCGGTCTCCGAGGCGTCACCGGCGTAGTCGAGCAGGTCATCGACGATCTGGAACGCCATCCCCAGCTCCTGCCCGAAACACCGGAGCGCCGAGCGCTGTTCCGGCGGGGCGGCGAGCGCACCGACCTCGCACGCACCGGCCAGGAGCGAGGCGGTCTTGGAGCGGATCAGCAGGTCATACGCCGATTCGGTGAACGCCAGGCCGTCGTGGGCCAGCAGCTGGCGCATCTCGCCCACGGTCATGTCGTTGGTCACCCGACCCACGACATCGAGCGCATCGAGGTCGCGCAGCGCCACCAGCTCCACCACGGCGCGGGAGTACAGGTAATCGCCCATGATGACCGACACCTGGTGGCTGAACAGCGCGTTGATCGTCGGCATCCCGCGCCGCAGCACGGAGTGGTCGACCGCGTCGTCGTGCACCAGGGTGGCCAGGTGGATCAGCTCGAGGATGGCCGCCAGCGTGACGCTCCGCGCGCTGCGGCCATCGGTGGCGCCGTCGGCCAGGAGCACCAGCATCGGCCGGAACATCTTGCCCTGCATCTGCAGCAGGTGCCCGTTGATCTCCCGGATGAGCGGGAAGTCGGCCTCGACGATCCGGCGGATCTCCGGCGTGACCGCATCGAGCCGGTCCCGGACCGGCGCCTGCAGGTCCGCGAGCGACGCGGAGGCGGCCGGCGAGCTCACGCGCCCTTCCCCGCGGCGATCTGCTTGACCCGCTGGGCCGCGTCGAGGAAGCGGATGTCGACGGCCATGGCCCGCTCGTAGAAGGCCCGCGCCTCCTTGCCCTTCTCCTGCGCCTCATCGGCCCGACCCAGCCAGTAGAGCAGACCCAGCTTCTGGTCGTCGCTGCCGGGGATCCCTTCGATGGCCCGCTTGAGGATCGCCTCCGCCACCGCGAACTGGCCCTTGTCGTAGAATGCCATGCCCAGCGCCTCGGACGCGCGCATGCGCCCCTCGGGGGCGCGCAGCGCCTTCTGGAACTCGGCGATCGCCTCGTCCAGGAGGCCCATCTCCTTGAAGGCCACGCCGAGATCGTAGTGGGTCTGGAAGTCCTCGACGTCGACGCTCTTGTCGATGCCCTGCTTGAACTGGGCGAGCATCTCCTGGAAGTCCTTCTGCTCGTCGCCGGTGGGCTCCTCGTCCCCCACCCGCATCCGGGTGTTCTTGGGGCCCTCGTCGTCGTCCATCACCAGCGCGCCAAGGTCCACGAACCCGTCGTCGGCCACCGGCACCGGCTTCGAAACGCGGCCCGCCGACGCCGGCACCCGCTCGGCAGCCACCTTCGCCGGCGGGGAGGGCGCTGCCTCCTCCGGCGGGGCCAGCGACTGGAGCGCCGCCACCGCGCGGGCGTTGTCCGGATCGTGCTCGGCCACGCGGCGATAGACCGCCACCGCCTTGTCGAGCGCACCGGAACGCACCAGCGCGTCCCCCAATTCGACGTACGCCTCGACCAGATGCTCGCGATCACCGAGCCGGAAGGAGAGCTCCACCCGCTTCTGGAAGAAGCGGACCGTCGACGGGTCGATGCGGATGAGCTCGTTGACGATGTCGAGCGCGTGGGGCCAGTCCTCCCGGCCCTCGTACCCCAGCATCGCCAGCTCCAGCTCCTCGTTCCCGCGGGAGTGCTCGCCGCTCGCCACCAACGCCTCGCCCAGCGCCCGGTGCCGCTCCGGATCATCGGGATCGTCAAGGATCCGCTCTTCCAGTTCGTCGATCGTGGCCTGCTGTGGCTCCTCCGACTCGATGAACGCGAGTCCTGCCGGCACCGGATCCTCCGGCACGGAGGCCCCGGAGGCATCATCGGCCGCCAGCTCGACCAGTGGCTCCGGCTCGATCAGGTCGGGGTCGACCGCCAACAGCTCACCGCTCGAGCGCAGGAGTGCCGTATCGGACCGATCGTGTGACGCGTTGGCGGCGGCATCGATGAGCGGCGCCGGGTCGTCGTCCACGGCGTCGAGGATCAGCTCTTCCGTGGGGGCCGCCGCCTCGTCCGCGTCGAGCTCCGCGCTCAGCGACAGATCAAGATCGGCCGGCTCGGGGCTCGAGAATTCGGCGGGCTCCAGTCCCGGAACGGCCGGCGTATCCGTACCGGCATCGGTATCGAGCATCAGGCCGTCCGGCGCCGCCGCATCGGTCTCGGGGCCATCGAGGGCGCCGAACATCGTCGGCTCCAGGCCCAGCGCCGGCGCCGCGTCCTCGGGCCCGTCGACCTCGGGAAGGCTCGTCGTCTCCAGCAGCAACCCTGGCTCCGGTGCCGCCGCCTCGGCCGGATCGAGTTCGATCGTCTCGAGTTCCGGTTCCGGCTCCGGGGCAACCGGGGCTGGCTTGGGTGCGGCGGCGGCTGGCTTGGGTGCGGCGGCAGCGGGCTTCGGCGCCGGAGCGGGTTTGCTGGGGGGTGGGGCCGCGGGCTCCTCGTCATCCCCGCCGACGTCGAGGAAGACGAGGTCACCCTTGTTCCTCATCGCGGTCGACAGCCGGCTGGCACGCTGCTGGGCCGCCGATTTCCGGGACCCGGCGTCGGGGGGAGCATCCAGCTCCAGGGCGAGCTTCGCCAACTCGGCGTTCCCCTCGTCGGACCGGGCCGCCGCCTTCAGGAGCTCCGCCAGCATCCCGCGGATCTCGACGTTGTCGGGGAACTGGTCGGCAAACTTCTTCATCGCCTGAAAGGCCTCATCGAGCTTCTTCGCCTGCGACATCCGCTCGATGTACTCGATGAGGTTCTTCTTGGCGTCGATGACGACGTTCTTCCGGGCGTGCAACTGGGCCAGCTTGAGGTACACCTGGATCCGCCCCGGATTGACCCGGAGGATCTTGCCACAAAGCGCGATGCCGTTGTTGAAGAAACCCTGCTCGGTATAGAGGTCGACCGCACGCTCGAAGACCTGCACCGCGGCGGCCGATTCATTCGCCTTCAGGTGGAGGTCGCCCACCTTGTTATAAATGGCCACGTCCGGGGTCGGGTCGGCACCGGACTCGAACTCCTGGATGGCCTTCTGGTAGACCTCGATAGCGCGGCGCCAGTCTTCCTTCTGTTCGAACTTGCGCGCAGCTTCCTTGACTTTGTCGAGATTCATGCCGCTCGGCCGCTGGGAGACGATCGTGGACGGAACACCGGTGGTAGAATAATACCGGCCGCCTACCGGCCGAGCAACCCAAGATCCGGTGGGACTTGGAGTTGGAACGCTCGGAGGGGCCCCCGCCCGGTCACTCGGCGGGAGGGGCCAGCGTCCCCGCCGCCACCATGGCCGCCAGCCGGGAAAGGTCGGGCGCGGGAGGGCGGTCCACCCCCAGCGGCGCGACACCGCTTCCCGGCGCCCGGATCAGCTGGAAGAGCCGCCCCACCCCGCGGCCCGGGGTGAGCGGCTTGAGGAATTCCAGCCCCTGCGCCCCGCAGAGCAGCTCCGCGGCCAGCACGTGCTGGGCGTTCGCAAGGATGCGGCGGGCCTTGAACGCCGCGGCCATCCCCATCGGGACGAAATCCTCCTGATTGGCGTCGGTCGGGATCGACCCGATGCTCGCCGGCATCGCCAGCGTCCGCGACTCCGCCACCAGCGACGCGGCGGTGATCTGCACCATCATGAATCCGGAATGCAGCCCGGGATCGGCGGTGAGGAACGCCGGCAGTCCCTGCGACAGGTCGGGATTGACCAGGCGCTCCACCCGCCGCTCGGCCAGCGCCTGCAGCGTGGTGAGCGCGATGGCGAGGAAATCCATCGCCTGCGCCACCGGCTGGCCGTGGAAATTGCCGCCCGACAACACGTCGTCGCCGAAGACCAGCGGGTTGTCGGTCGAGGCGTTGAGCTCGACCTCGACCGTGCGGCGGGCAAAGGCGAGCGCATCCCACACCGCCCCGAGCACCTGCGGCGTACACCGGAGGCTGTACGCATCCTGCACCCGCGGATCGTCGATGCGGTGGGATTCCCGGATGGCGCTCTCGGCCAACAGCGCCCGCATCATGGCCGCGACCCGCTGCTGGCCCTCGTGCGGACGCGCCTCGTGGATACGCGGATCGAACGGCGTCGGCGTGCCCCGGAGCGCCTCCAGGCTCATCGCCGCCGCCCCGATCGCCGTGCGCCAGACGACATCCGAGTCGTGCGCCAGGAGGGCCAGGATCGCCGTCTGGGCCTGGGTGCCGTTCAGGAAGGCGAGGCCCTCCTTGGGGCCGAACGTCCACGGCGCCAATCCGGCCCGACCCAGCACCGGTGCCGCGGCAACGACCGCTCCGCCGTCGATCACCTGGCCTTCACCCATCAGCACCAGCGCAATGTGACTGAGCGGCGCCAGGTCTCCGCTGGCGCCGACGCTCCCCTGCTCCGGCACCGCCGGGATGATGCCGGCGTTGAGGAGCCCGAGCAGCGCGTCGACCAGTCCCGGACGCACACCGCTGGTCGGGCGCAGGAGCACGTTGGCCCGCAGGAGCATCATCGCGCGCACGACATCCGGCGGCAGCGGCGCGCCCACGCCGGCGGCGTGGCTCCGCACCAGGTTGGTCTGGAGCTGCTCCAACTGATCGGCCGCGATCCGCACGTTGGCCAGCTTGCCGAACCCGGTGTTGATGCCGTAGATCGCGGCCCCGGCCGCCAGCGCGCGCTCCACGCCGGCACGGCTCTCCGCCAGGCGCGACCGGGCCTCCGGTCGGGCCGCCGCCCGGACCGATGGATCCCGCGCCAGCCGGACGACATCGGCGATCGTGAGCGATCGGCCGTCGAGCGAGATAGTGGTGGACATGCGGGAAAGCTACACGGCCGCCGGGGAACGAGAAGCGAGAAGGGAGAAACGAGAAACGAGAAACGGGCCACGTCTCCACGTTTCTCGCATCTCGCATCCCGCATCCCGGTTTTGTCTATCGCAGTAGCTGCTTTGACCGCAACGGCCTCGGCTGGGGCGTCGGGGCCGATGCCGCGGCCGGCTGGCCGACCAGCATCGGGCTCCCGGGGTCGCTCTGGTAGGCCCAGTCGAGGATGAGGAAATCAGTGCCGACGTGGCTCACCCGCACCGCCCCGTAGCGCAGGAATCCGTCGCCGCCGTTCATCTGGAAGATGTACCCGGTCCCCGGCGTGGCCTGCACCGACGTGGTGTCGTAGCCGCTCGCGGGCGCATAGTGGATGTCGTTCACGTCGGTCACCGGCCCCACCGACTGCACCTCGGTGCCGGAGCGCACTGGCGTCAGGAAGAGGTTGTTGCTGCCATCCCGGGTCACGCTGAAGTCGGCGGCCAGGTTGCTGCCGTCATACAGGAGGCCAAGCTCATTGGCCGTGGCCAGGCCGTCGGAGTTGAGGTCCTGCCAGAAGCGGAATGCACTGCCGGTGTCGCTGAACTGCACCGCGT
This sequence comes from Gemmatimonadales bacterium, assembly GCA_035693225.1. Classification (GTDB taxonomy): domain Bacteria; phylum Gemmatimonadota; class Gemmatimonadetes; order Gemmatimonadales; family GWC2-71-9; genus CAMLHU01. The sequence goes on from DASSGV010000073.1 coordinate 17,587, forward strand.
TGACGACGACGTCGCGCGCATCGAACCGCGGGGTCTCCGCCTGGATCGGCGACCAGAGACTCTCGTAGCCGAGGGTATCGACGGCGCTGACGGCAAAACAGCGGGGCTGCCCGTTGGGGAGGAGCGTGGCGATGAAGTCGGGGGAGATCGTGGTGCCCTCAAGCCCCCAGTCGGTGCCGCACAATTGGCTGCCGAGATCGTACGAAGCGCTGTACACCCGATAGTTGAGGAAGTCCGGCGCATACGCATTGTCCGGCCAATCGAGCGCCACGCCGCCATTGAGCGCCGTGGTGTAGAGCGACTCCGGCGCCACGAGCTGCAGCCGCTCGTCCACGGTCACCACCGGGCTGGCCGAGCTTTCGTTGCCGTTCACATCGACCGCCGTGACGAGGTACTGCACGTCGGGGATCCCGGCGTCGTGGAAGGTGGGTGACGTGGTCTCGGCGCGGAGGAAGAAGCCGGCGGTCGTGTCCCGGCGGGAGTAGACGTTCCAGACGGCGAGAGCGGAGCTGGTGTCGAAATCCCAGCGCAGCAGGATCGAACTCGGCGCGGTCCCGCTGCCGACCGGCCCGACGTAGTAGCTCAAGCCCGTCGGGGCGCCGACGAGCGGGGCCGAGGGGCCGGAGACGGTGGAATTGTTGCCGCAGGCGGCGAGGAGGATCAGGCCGAGGGACCCGGTGAGTCGACGCATACGGTTTCCTGGGATGGAGACGTCATGCAACAAGCAGGGAGCGTGCCAGCCGCCACCGCGTGTGTAAGTGGTTGTCACCAAGTGGGATAGGGCCTCTCGGTGCCGCCGCGGTGTCCGATCAGGGTGACGTTTGCGGCTGCAGCGTGGTCTGATTGTAGTCGAACTTCACCGAGGGGAGGTCGGTCAGGAAGACGGAGAAGAAGAAGGCGAAGTTGCCGTTGGCGTTCTGGGTAAAGGTGAACGCGGCCTTCCACTCGTGGAGATTGCGCTGCAGCGCCACACTGTACGACGCGAACTTGTTCGCGACGATGTCATACTGGGAGCTGGCGGACACGCTCCACAGCGGAGTGGGAGAGAACCCGAGGTTCGTGGTCAGGTTCTCCTGCTTCGTCGGTTGGCTCAGCACGCCGCCACCCAGCGGGTCGGCGATGGTCACCGGCCGCGGGCGGGAGATGGTCAGCTGGAAGTTGGCCGAGAAGGGCCCGCCCGTGGCGCGACCGAACTGGCCGGCGCCACCGAAGCCCCCCTGGTTCATCCCGAACGGCGATGCCGGCCCGTATGACGGCGGAGGCGCCGCCGAGCTGCCGGTCGGGCGCCGGCCGCGCGCGGTGTCGGGGCCGGCCAGCCCGAGCAGCCGCCCGATGCTGCGGAACGTCTCTCCCGTGATCGACAGCCCGAGACTGACGTTGGTCAGGAAGGGATCGAAGCGCGCCGAGTCGGTGCCGACCTGTCCGCGCCACAGATCGTGCGTCAACGACGCGTTGAAGCCGGGCAACAGGTCGGTCTGGAAGGTGTTCGTGAGGGTCGACGTGACCCACCCGGTCCGGTGCGGCAGCTTGGCCTGCTCGAAGTCGTAGCTCATCGGGCTGGTGTTGATGCTGAGGAGCTTGAATTTCTTCACCTGCGGCTCCGCGGAGGTGTCGCCGGGGGCCGGGTATTCCTTGGCCTCGATGATCTGGTTGAGCGAGACCGACACCAGCTCCGAGGCGAGGCTGGTCAGCTGGGGCGCCTGGCCGGGCGCGGCGATCGCGGTCGCGTAGGCGAGCGGTACCGACGCCTCGGGGCTGTAGCTGAAGTTGATGAGCGGCGTGATGGTGTGCCGGATCCGCGCGATCGGGCCGATCCCGTGGTTGAAGAACCCGAAGAAGCTGGGGGCCGCGCTCACGCTGAACTGGAGCCGCTTTCCCTGCTGGACGAAGCCGCCGTTGGTGAAGCGATTGCGGAGCAGGAACGGCCCCGCCGAGGTCGCGTTGGCGATCCCCACGCTCGGCTGCAGCTTCCAGCTCCCCCGAAAGAGGATCGGCAGGTTGATGCCGGTCTGCCAGTCGATCCCGGTCGAGAAGGAGCCGGCGTACGCCTGGGACACGGTGAGCGAGTCGTTGGGATCGGGGGTGGCGAGGTTCGGCACCCGGAAGGTCGTGACCTGGCGCTGGTCGGTGAGCTGGTCCAGGTAGCTCACCGAGTTGCGCCAGGTGAAGTTCCCGAAGCGCAACGGCGTGTCGAAGTTGAGCGATGTCGTCCGGCTGTTCATGCGCCCGCCCGCCGTGTCGACGCCGCCCCCCGGCAGGAATTCGACGGTCCCGGGCGCCGGAAAGTCGCTCTGGCGGTCCTCGGTGAAGGAGAACGTGGGCGACCAGGTGATCGACGGCGACAACTGGAACGGCGCCGGGATGATGGAGATCGCCGGGAACTCCTGCGTGGCGCTCCCGTCGTTGAGGTTCTGCCGACGGTTCCCTCCCAAGGCCACCGTGCCCCACGCAAAGCGCTTGGAAAAGTTGGCCGAGCTCGTGATCTGGCGGGTGGTGAGCAGCGGGTCGACGGAATTGGCGCTCACCACCTGCGAGCCGGCGACATACGCGAGGCTCAACCGCAATGAGGTGCTCAGATCGAAGTTCTGGGTGTGATCCCAGTTGAACTGGGTGCCGGTGCTCCCATTGTCGTCGATCTGCCGGCTGTAGCCGAACGACCCCCGCGTGAATCGATCGAGCCAGTTGTATTGCCCCGCCACGCCATACTGGAGATACCGGCCCGCATACCAGTCGATCCGGCCGGTCAGGTCGAGGTAATCGTTGGGCGCCCAGTAGTATCCGACGTTGGCGACCGATCGACTGAAGCTTGGCGTCGGTCGCACGATGTCGCTCAGGCCGAAGCGCGGGATCAGGATCCCCGAATGTCGCCCGGGACGCGCGTCCTGGAAGATGAACGGCAGCCAGAGGATGGGCACGTCACGGATGAAGAGCACCGCCGGGCGCGCGACCATCACCTGCTTGGAGATCCACTTCACCTGGCGGGCCTGGAAGTGGTAATGCGGCACCGGCAGGTCGCAGCTGGTGATGGCGCTCGACGCGGCATAGAGACGGGCCGAGCTCGAATCCTGCGCCAGGTCGCCCCGGAGGAACCAGTTGGCGCCGCTCTCCCGGAAACTCGTGAGGGCCTGGCTCACCACCGCCCGGCGGCGGCAGGTGTCATAGCGCAGGCCCTCGGCCACGAGGACGGTCCCGTTCCCGAATAATTTGGGGTCGCCGCGCGCGTCGAGCACGCAGCTATCCTCCTCGTAGTCGATCGCGCGCGCTTCGAGCGTGGAGCTGTCCCGCTCGGTCGCCGCCTGCCCGAAGAGCCGGATCCGTTTCTCCCGCGCGAAGAGCGTCGCCGAATCGGAGCGGAAGCGGGTGCTCACGAACCCGGGGCGCGCGAGCAGCGCCGATGTGATGGAATCGGCCGGGAGGAACGCCCCCGACGGCGCGGTGGGCAGGCCCAGCCGGCGCGCCTGGGCGGTGTCCATCGGCTGACCCGGGCGGCGGCCGCGGGCGCTGTCCGCGGCACCGGTGTCGGCGGGGGTCGGCGGGCGGGGCGCCGCGCCCGCCGGGGGCCGGCGGGGAATTTGCGCGTCCAGGCGGCCGGCCGGCGACCAGGGCATCACCGCCACGAACAGGAGCGCGGCCGTGGCGGCGGCGCGACGGGCCCGACGCCGACTGACGATGACGGTCCCGAGGAATCCGATCTCGTAGAGCACCAGGAGCGGGGCCGTCATGATCAGCATCGTGACCACGTCGGGACTCGGCGACAACGCGGCACCGGCGATCATCGCGAGGATGATCGCCGCCTTCCGGAACCGGTTGAGGGCCCGGGGCGTCACCAGGCCGACGCTCGCCAGGATGATGATCACCAACGGAAGCTCGAACGACAGCCCCAGCGCCAGCACCAGGTGGATCACGAAGCTGAAGTACTCCTGGTACGTGATCATGTTGGTGAACGAGCTCGCCTCGAAGCTCAGCAGCACCTTGAGGGTCGGCGGCACCACGAATGCGTATCCGAGTGCCGCGCCCACGAAGAACAGCACCGCCCCGACCGCCAGCGAGGGCACCAGCAGTCGCCGTTCCTTGGAATAGAGCGCGGGGGACAGGAACGCCCAGATCTGGTAGAGGATGACCGGGGAGGCGAGGACCAACCCGACGTACAGCGACAGCTTGAGGACGATGATCACCGGCTCGGTCGGGCTCAGGATCACGAGCTTGCCCGAGGGGATGTACGGCGCGATGGGCCGCTTGATCACGTTGATCAGGTCGAAACGGTCGACCGCCCACGCGCCGATGCCGAACCCGCCCACCACGGCGAGCAAGGAACGGATGACGCGCAGGCGCAGCTCCTCGAGGTGCTCGAGGAACGACATCTCACCGGAGGACCCGGTCATGGGAGCGCCCCGGGGGGCCTAATGGCCCAGGGTCTTGAGGCGGTCGCGGGCGAGGGCGGCCTCGTCCGAACGCGGATAGGACTGGACCACCCGCTGATAGTACGTGCGGGCGGTCGCGGGATCCTTCCGATTCTCGGCCAGGAGGCCGAGCTTGTAGAGCGCCGTGGCGGCGCGGGGAGAGGTCGGAAAGCCGTTGACGACGAGATCGTAGTACCGCGCCGCGGAATCGGGCGACTCCGCCGCCCACGACTCACCGATGAAATAGGTCGCATCGCCGGCGCGGGCGTTCTTGGGATACAGCTGCAGGAACTGGGTGAACCCCATCCGCGCCGTCCGCACGCTCCCCAACCGCAACTGCTGCAGCGACGCATCGTACATCTGGTCCGGCGGGGCGCCGGGAGCCCCGGCCGGCGGTGCCACCGCCCCGGTGGTGGAATCCGGTGCCCCCGACGGCGCCCCGGGGGCCGGCGCCGCGGCCTGCATCTCGGCGCTGCGCGCCTCGAGCTGGGTCCGAAGCTCGGTCAGGCGCTGCTGGCTCTGCCCGGTGAGCTCCTGCACCTGCACCAGCTGCTGATTGATGTTGTACAAGTCCCCGGCCACATCGCCCTTGAGCGCCGCAAGCTGGGAACGGGTGGCGGCGATCGAGTCGAGGATGCGCTGCTGCGCCACGATCACCTCGGACAAGCTCGCCGCCCGCACCGAGTCCTGTCGGACGGTCTCGGCGCGCAGCAGCATCACGGCATCCTCCACACGGCGGACATCCCCCTTGGCGGCACAGCCGCCAAGGAGGACGACCAACAGCAGGGGCCGCGCGCCGCGGATCACTGACCCGGCGCCACCAGGGAGGTGCCGCCCGCGAGGATCTGGAACTCGGCACGCCGGTTCTTGGCCCACGCCTCTTCCGTGTGGCCCGGATCGATCGGATGATCCTCGCCGTAGGAGAAGACCGAGATGTTCGCGTCGGCCGCGCCCTTGTTCACCAGATAACGCTTGGCCGCCGTGGCCCGGCGCATCCCGAGCGCCAGGTTGTATTCGTCCGAGCCCCGCTCGTCGGCGTATCCGTTGATCCGGATCGTCAGCGCCGAGTTGGCCTGGAGGATCCTGGCCTTGTAATCGAGGGTGGCCTGGTCGTCGGCCTTGATGTCCGACTTGTTGAAGTCGAAGTGGATCATCGTCCCGACCGCGGCCACGACCTCGGATGACGCGGCCGCCAGGCGCGCCGCCGCGGCGGCCGAATCCTGCTGGGCCTGCTCACGCGCGTGCTGGGCGGCCTCCTGCTGGGCCTGGCGGGCCGCGGCCTCCTGGGCAGCGCGGGCCGAGTCGGCGTTGATGGCGGGCTGGGCCGCCTGCTGTGGAACGGGCTGCTCCGGCTTGGGGCTGGAGCCGCAGGCCGCGACGAGGGCGGCGGCCGCAAGGCTCGCGGCGATGGCAAGGGCGGGACGACGCATGGAGGCTCTCCTGGCTTATCTGGTGAATACTGGCGCCGTGGCGGCGAGCCGACGAGACCAGGCCGGCAACCGGGCGGCAGCGACCGTCGTGATCTGCCGGAACCGACCCGACAAGACATCCACGACCCAGAGCTGGCGGCGGCCGCTCCGGTCCGACACGAACACCACATGGCGCCCGTCCGGCGCCCACGACGCATCTTCATTCCGACCGGCCGAGGTCAACTGCCGCACCTTCCGCCGGGCGACGTCGAGCACGAACACCTGGGGCGTCCCCGAGACCTCCCGGTGGAACACCACGCTGGCCCCGTCGGGCGACCAGTCCGGCGCATAGGAATCTCCGGTCGCCCCGAAGTCGAACGGCGCAAAGAGGTCCTGCCCGGTGCCATCGGCCGCCATCACGTACACCTGCGGCACTCCGGGGCGGTTCGACACGAACGCGACCCGCTGCCCGTCGGGCGAGAACGTGGGTGACAGGTTATCGGAGTACCTCCCCACAGTCAAGCGCTGGACGCAGCACATTTGTACGATGTTCGCGACATACAGGTCGGTCCCTGACTCGGTCGACTTGGCGTACGCGACCCCCTGATCGTTCGGGGTGAAGACCGGCGTGATGTTGAGACCGGTCGCCGTGCCCGGCACCGTCACCCGGGCGCCGGTGCTGAAGGTCTCCAGGATCACCGGGGCGACGCCGTCACCCAGCGAGGTGAACACCATCCGGGTGCCATCCTCCGACCACGCCGGCGAGATGGCGCGCTCCCCCGGCCGGGTCAACGCCACCCGCCCCGCCCCGTCCGCGTCGATGCGGAAGATCTGCGAACCTTCGTCATACAGCAGCGCTGTCGCGGCGATCCCCGGCTGGCCGGTGATCCACCGCACGATCTCATCCGCCACCCGATGGACCGCCATCCGGAAGTCGGGCGCGGCGGCACCCGGCAGGACGGCGACCCGGTCCTGTCGGACCTGCTTGGCCACCAGGTCGTGGAGGCGGATATCCACCGCCCCCGACACGCCGGTCACCTCCACGGCGTACGAGGCGCCCATCCCGCGGTAGAGCCCTTCGTTGACCGGCCCGGTGTGCGGATTGAAGGCGCCCGGGATCAGCTCGAACTGGTCGCTGTAGTCGAGATCGCGCTGGATGATCGTCCCGACGGAATCCAGCCCCGGACCCCACAGCACCAGGAGCCCCGGACGGATTCCCGCCGCGTACGTGATCCCGACCCGCACCCCTTCCACGTGGCTCGTGTCCTGGGCCCAGAGCGCCCCTGGAACGGCGAGCAGCAGTGCCAGCGCCAGCCCCTGCCGCATCCGGGTCATCGCGCCATTCCGGGTACGAAGTAGAAGCTCACCGGCAGCACATCCTGGCCGTAGCCGTCCGGCAGCGGTCCGAAGGCGTGGGTGTTCCCCGCCGCCTCGACCGCCCCCTGGGCGCCGAGATCGAACGCGAAGTTCCCCGACGACGTGACGAAGCGTATGTCCTTCACGGTCCCATCCCGGGTGATCAGGAAGAATACCTCGGCCCTGAGACCGCTCCCACCCGACGGCCGATCCCAGCGCCGGTACACCTGCGAGACGATGTTGCGGAGATAATCCGGGAACGGGAAATCGAGCCCCGGCGTCTTGACCGTCACCGCATCGGTCCCGGTGCTCGGCGTCTCGCCCGGCGCGGCGGTGGTCGGCGGGGGCGGGGCTTTGTGGGCCGGCGCCTCTGTCGTGGACGGCGGTGGCTTGGGCACCGGCTTGGGCGCCGGGGGCACCGGACGGGTGGACTTGGTCACCTTCGTCGGGGCCACCGGCGGCGGTGGCGGCGAGGGTTGGGTCACCGTCGGCTTGGGCGACTCCGGTGCCGGCGCCGGCGCCGCGACCAGGTTGACGGCGTAGACCGGTGGCGCGATCCGCACCCGCGGGGCCAACGCCACCAGCAGCACGATCGCGGCACCGTGGACCAGCACCGTCCCCGACACGCCCAGGGCCAGATTCCCGCGCGGCGCGCGGAGGCGCGCGGCCCTCACTGCGCGGGAGTCCCCTCGTCCTCGGCGATGAGCCCCACATCCGTCACCCCGGAGCCGCGGATGATCGCGAGCACCCGCACCACGTCGCCATAGTCCACCCGCTTGTCGGCCCGCAGGAACACGCCCGAGGGGTGTCGGGTCGCCACCAGGCCGCGGAAGGTGACCTTGAAATCGTTGTACGACACCTCCGTCTCATCGACGAAGATCCGCCCCCGCTGGTCGATGCTCACCACGAGGCCCTGTTCCTTGGGCGCGAGCGGGCGGGACTGGGCGTGCGGGAGTTGGACGTCCACCCCGCCCTGCATCATCGGCGCCGCGATCATGAAGATGATCAGCAGCACGAATGCCACGTCGACCAGGGAGGTGACGTTGATGTCCGCGTTGAGCGGCGGCGGCCCGCGCCGCCCCCCGAGTCCCGACGACCCGATGCCCCCGGCCATCCCTAGAGCAGCCCTTCCCGGGCCATCGTCCCGATGAGCTCGTCGGCAAAGCCCTCCATCTCCCCGCCGAAGAGCCCCACCCGGTCGGCAAAGATGTTGTAGGCGATGACCGCGGGGATCGCCGTCGCCAGTCCGGCCACGGTCGTGACCAGCGCTTCGGCGACCCCCGGCGCCACGGCGGCGATGTTCCCCGACCCGCCCGCGGCGATGCCGACGAACGCGCTCATCACCCCGAGGACGGTGCCCAGGAGCCCCATCAGCGGGCTCACCGAGCCGATCGTGGCAAGCCACGGAAGATGCTGGCTCGCGACGTCGCGTTCGGCGGCGATGTCCTTCCCGAGCATCATCTTGAGCGCCTCGAGCTGGGTCACGCTCAAGGACCCCTTCGGCACGTCGCCCACGTCGCGAAGGGCGCCGGGTCGGAGCTCGGAGAAGAAGTTGATCGCCTCACGGAAGATCCGGTGATAGGGCGATGGCGGCAGCTTCATCACCGCATGGTACGCATCGCGGAGCCGCGTGGTGCGCTCGATCTCCATGAAGAACCGGTCCCCCTGCTGGCGGAGCCTCCGGAACTGCCACCACTTCTGGGCGATGATGAACCAGGAGGCGAGGGAGAACAACGCCGTTATCAGGAGCACCACGATGGTCGAGGTGCTCGAGTGGAGCACCAGGTCGAGCGACGACCGCGGGACCGCACCGCCGAGCTGCAGGATCACCGTACCTCCGTTCGCATCCAGTGGACCAGTGCCGCCAGACCCTCCTCGAACCCGACCGCCGGGCGCCAACCGAGCACCGCGGCCGCGCGCGAGGGATCGAGGGCGCTCCTTGCCAGTTCGCCCGCGCGCACCGGCGCATGCACCACCGTGGGGGCGGCCCCGGTCGCCCGGCCGATGGCGGTCACGACGTCGAGCACCGAATGCTCGACCCCGGTGCCGATGTTGAACGCGATCGTATCGTGGCCCGCCCCCACGGGGAGGGACCCGGTACCGGCAAGGAGGTTGGCCCGCGCGACGTCGCCCACGAAGACATAGTCGCGGGTCTGGCGGCCATCCCCGAAGACCGTCAGCGGCTCCCGCCGGAGCGCCCGTCCGGTGAAGATCGACATCACCCCGGCCTCGCCGGACGGATCCTGCCGGGGCCCGAACACGTTGGCGTAGCGCAGGGCCACGACCTCGAAGCCCCGCAACCCGCCCAGCACCCGGAGTGCATGCTCCGCGGCGAGCTTGCTCACGCCATAGGGCGAGATGGGACACTTGGGTGCCGTCTCCGGCGTGGGCACCTGGTCGGCCTCGCCGTACAGCACGCCACCGCTCGAGGCGAACACCACCCGCCGCACCCCGCCGTCGGCGGCGCCTTCGAGCTGATTCACCAGTCCCATCACGTTGATGTCCGTATCGCGCAGCGGGTCGCGGACGGAGACCCGCACGTCCACCTGCGCCGCCAGCACCACGAGGACGTCGAAGCGGCCCTCCGCGATGGCGCGCCGAGCCTCCGGCGCACGGACATCGAGCTGGAGGAGCGGAACGCCGGCCGGGACGTTGGTCGGCTTTCCGGTCGACAGGTTGTCGAGGACCGTCACCGACCAACCGGCGGCGGCATACGTTTCGACCACGTGTGAGCCGATGAATCCGGCCCCACCGGCCACGAGTACGCGTCGGTTCATCCCGGCAATCTAGCGAGGGCGGGTCCGTCCTCGCAGGCGGGCATGAACGAAGTCGGCGCGGAAGACCGAACGAACGGTCCGCCGCGCCGACGAAGGTCCGACCCCAAGGCCGGGCTCAGCCCGGCAGCTTCGCGATCTGGCGGACCGGGGACCCCGAGTTGAAGCGAGGCGCCGTGAGGCTGGTGACGCGCGCGGTGGCGGAGTGATCGCCGACGTGCACGATCTTCAGGTGCGCCACCACGTCGGGGACCGCACCGACCGGCGAATCGTCATCGCGGGGCGTGACCCGGACCTCGAAGATGTCGCCGGCCCGGACTCCATCGGACCGACCCTTGTCGATGAACACCACCGCCTCTGACAGCTTGAGCGGCTGGAGATCCAGGGCAAAGAGCACGTGGCCCTGCACCCCGTTCGCGACCGGCACCGCACGGACGTGCCCCGGGTCGACGAACTTCTCCGCCAGGAGCGTGAGCGTCCCCTCGTGGATCGATCCGTACTGCGCGATGACCACCGCCAGGTTCTGCGGACGGCTGACGTCGATGACCTTCGCGAGTCCGAGCGGCTGGACCACGTCACCCCAGGTCGGGTCGGTCCGGGCCACGGTGACCAGGAGCAGGGTGTCGCCGACCTGGTATGACCCGCCCTTCGGCGGCGTGAGCGCGATCTTGCTGTAGATCGAGGATGCGGCGCCGTACCCGCTGGAGGAGATCTGCAGCGGCACCGCATTGCCGATGACGCGCCCGTACGGCAGGGCCTGGCGCTCGCTCAGGAACCCGGAGGAGTAGAAATCCGAGCGCCGCAGCGGGCGGTAGTCGTCCTCGAAGGTGGTCTGCAGCACGTCGGGCTGGCGCAACCCGGAGATCGGCGGGAAGATCGGCGCGGTGTCCTGGGGCTCCACCGGTTCCGGCGGCGTGGTGTCCGGTGCGGCGGCGGCCGACTCGACCGCCGCGGAGCCGGTGTCCGCCGCCGGAAGGGCGGGAGCGGCCGTGCTGGCGACCGCCGTGTCAGCGGGCGGCGAGACCGACGCGGGGGTGGTATCCGCAGGCGGCGTGACCACGGCCACCGTCACCGGTGCCGTGGTGTCGGCCGGGACGGACGCGACCGCGACATCCGACCGCAGGCGCAGCACCTCACCGGGGTAGATCCAGTGTGGATCCTCCACCACGGCGGTGTTGAGCCGGTAGATGGCCGGCCAGAGGAGTGGATCACCTAGGTACTGCTGGGCAAGACCCCAGAGCGTGTCGCCGGTCTTGACCGTGTGCGTGCTGTCGGTCACGGCGGACACCGATGCTGGGCTTTGCGCGACAGCCGCCGCGGGGACCGCGGCGGCTGCCAGACCCAGCGTCAGCGCGAGCGACTTAGAACGGGAGATCATCGTCCTGGCCATCGAGCGCCTCCGGGAAGTCCTCGAACGATCCATCCTTGTCCTTGCCCTTCGCGGGCGCCGCGGCGGCGGTCTTCGCCGCGGCGTATGACTCGCCACTCTCGCCGCCGCCGGAACGCCCGGACAGCAGGATGAGTTCACGGGCATTGATCTCGGTCGTGTACCTGGTCTGGCCCTCACGATCCTGCCACGACCGGTACTCGATGCTGCCCTCGACGTAGACCTTGTCGCCCTTCTTGCAGTACTTCTCGGCGACATCGGCCAAGGTCGAGAACTTGGTGTTCCACAGCACCACACGATGCCATTCGGTCTTTTCCTGCTTCTCACCCGACTGATTCTTCCACTGCCGCCCCGTCGCGACGGACAGGGTGGCCACCTTCGATCCGTTGGAGGTGGTACGCACCTCCGGATCTGCGCCCAGATTGCCGATCAGGGTGGCCTTGTTGAGACTCCGGCTCATACGACGCTCCAATGCTATTCCGAGCCCCAGGTTCCAGCGGACTCAACGACAGTATAGAACTCGCAAGTCCTTTTGTCAACCAAACATACGCCACTTGGCGCCGAATTACGCGAGGGGGGTCCGACCCCGCCGCAGCACCAGCGCCGCCTCGACCGGATCGCGATAGTATTCCGCCCGTCGACCCACCTGGACGAACCCTGCTCCCCGGTACAACGTCACCGCCGCCAGGTTCCCCTCCCGCACCTCAAGGAAGACCTGCCGGACCGGGCCGGTGTCGAACCGCGCCAGCATCGATCCGAGCAGCGAGCGGCCCACGCCACGATGCCGATGCTCCTCCGCCACGGCAAGGTTCAGGATCTCGCCATCGTCGGCGATGATCCGACCCAGGCCGTACCCCACCACCGCACCGCCGTCCTCCGCCACGAATCCGAACGACGAGTCCGCCGCCAGCACCTCGCGGAGGCTCGCCGCGGACCAGGGATCGGCGAACGCCGCCCGCTCCAGCGCCGCCAGCGCCGGCGCGTCAGCCGACGTCGCCGGCCGGGTCCGGTAGGGGGCGTCCATGCGCCTCCTCCCATTTGCGCTGCGCCTCCGCCGGTCGACCGTACATCGGCTCCCACCGGCCGAGGTCCGCGACCGGCGTGAGGCCGCCGGCGAGATCCAGCAGCTCGAGCAGGGTGATGGCCGACGACGCCGGCGGCGCCAACCGGTGACCACCCACCGCCCTGGCGATCAGGGCCAGGACCGCCTCGGGGGCGGTGCCCACGAGCGCCGCCCCTGGCGGCACCAGTGACGCGGCCGCAGCGGCGGGCACCGCCGTCGGCTCGCGAAGTACCCGCACCGTCGTCTCCTGGACATCATACGCGGCGGCATACACCTCGCCCCGCAATGCGTCAGAGACCGCGAGCACCGGACCGGTGTGCGGCGGCAACGCGCCGGCCGCCATCAGCAGCAACGCCGGTGCGGTCCGCACCTCGATCGTCCGGGCGGCCACGAACGCCTTCACGACGCTCGCCCCGACCCGGAGCCCGGTGAAGCTTCCCGGCCCGTCCGCCAGCAGGATGCCGTCGAGCTGCTCCAGCGTCACGCCGGCCTCGTCGAGGACCTTTTCGATCATCGGCAGCAGTTCCTTGGCGTGGTCGCGCGCGCCGCGCAGCGATCGTTCCGCCCGCGGGCCGCTGGCGTCGCCGACCGCGACAGCGGCCCGGTCGGCGGAGGTGTCGATGGCCAGCCACATCAGCGACGCTCCACCCCGCGGCGCGCGGGGTCAGCGGGAAGGTGCTGCAGGATGAATCGGTGGGTCGGCACCGGCACCCAGTCGCCGGCCCGCTCGGGCCATTCAATAATGATGGCGTCGCCTTCGCGGATCAGCCCGTCCCAATCGAGGTCGGCGGCCTCCTCCGGACGCCGCAGGCGGTAGCAGTCCAGGTGGAAGACGGGCCCGCGCCGTCCGACGTACCGATGCACGAGGTTGTAGGTCGGACTGGTGGCGGGCGACGTGACGCCGAGCCCTCGCGCGATCGCCTGGGCCAGCGTGGTCTTCCCCGCACCGAGGTCGCCGGTGAGGGCCACCACCGCGCCGGGCGGCAGTTCGGCTCCGACCCGCTCTCCCAACGCGGCCAATTCGGCCTCGGTCATCGCCGGCATCCTAGCGACGACCGGCCCGCGGCCGCGCCGGACGCCGCTGGGGGGCGGCCCCCCGCCGCACGTCCGGCGCCTCGAGCGCCCGGAGTTCGTTCAATTCATCGCGCAGGATGGCCGCGACCTCGAATTCGAGGTTCGCGGCGGCCTCGCGCATCTGCTGCTCCAGCGCCCGCATCGCCTTGGCGCGCTCGGCCGGGTCGTGGAGATCGGGCGCCGGCTTGACCTTTTCCCTGCCGTGGGGCCGCTCGGTACGGGCATCCGCCACGCGGGTGGAGAGCCGCACCTCCTCGAGGGACTTGATGATGGAACGCGGCGTGATGTCGTGCTCGACGTTGTACGCCAGCTGGATGGTGCGGCGGCGGTCCATCTCGTCGAGCGCACGCTGCATCGAACCGGTGACGCGATCGGCGTAGAGGATGGCCCGGCCATTCACGTTCCGCGCCGCCCGCCCCACCGTCTGGATGAGCGACCGGTCGGACCGGAGGAACCCCTCCTGGTCGGCGTCGAGGATCGCCACCAGGGAGACCTCCGGCAGGTCGAGTCCTTCACGCAGGAGATTGATGCCGACCAGCACGTCGAATTCGCCGAGCCGGAGCCCGCGCAGGATCTCCATCCGCTCGATGGCGTCGATGTCGGAGTGGAGGTACCGCACCCGGACACCGGTCTGCTGCAGGTAGTCGGTCAGGTCCTCCGACATCCGCTTGGTGAGGGTGGTGACCAGGACCCGCTCGCCCTGCGCGGCACGCTGGCGGATCTCGCCGAGGAGGTCGTCCACCTGTCCCTTGACCGGTCGGATGCTGATCTCGGGGTCCACCAGGCCGGTGGGCCGGATGACCTGCTCCACCACGTGTCCGTGGGACAGGCCCAGTTCGTACTCGCCCGGCGTCGCGGAGACGGCAAGCAACTGGGGCACCAGCGAGATGAACTCCTCGAAGCGGAGCGGCCGGTTGTCGAGCGCCGAGGGAAGCCGGAACCCGTATTCCACCAATGTCGTCTTCCGGGCACGATCGCCGTTGTACATCCCGCCGATCTGCGGCAGGGTGACGTGGCTCTCGTCGGCGACGACCAGGAAATCGGCCGGGAAATAGTCGATCAGGCAGGCCGGACGCTCGCCCTCGGCCCGACCGGTGAGGTGGCGGGAGTAGTTCTCGATCCCGGCGCACATCCCGGCCTCGAGCAGCATCTCGATGTCGAAGGTGGTGCGGCTTTCCAGGCGCTGCGCCTCGAGGAGCTTCCCCGCCTCGCGCAGGACACGGAGCCGCTCGGCAAGTTCCGCACGGATGAGCCCCACCGCGCGTTCGATGGTGGGGCGCTCGGTCACGAAGTGACGGGCCGGATAGATGGCGGCCTGCTCGAGCTGCGCGATCGGCGAACCGGTGAGCGGATCGATCTTGGTGATGCGCTCGACCTGGTCGCCCCAGAGCTCCACCCGCACCGCCTGCTCCGCGTATGCCGGGTAGATCTCGATGGTATCTCCCCGGACCCGGAAGGTGCCGGGCTCGAAGCTCACGTCGTTCCGCCCATACTGGATCCGCACCAGCTCGGCCAGGATGCCATCGCGGCCCGGACTCTCGCCCCGGGTGATGGTGACCATCAGCTTCCGGTACTGGACCGGGTCGCCGAGGCCGTAGATGGCGCTCACCGTGGCCACGATCACCACGTCGCTCCGCTCCATCAGGGAGGAGGTGGCGCGGAGCCGGAGCTGCTCGATGTCCTGGTTGATCGATGCGTCCTTTTCGATGTACACATCGGTCGACGGGACGTACGCCTCAGGCTGGTAGTAGTCGTAGTAGGACACGAAATACTCGACCGCGTTGCCCGGGAGGAACTGCCGGAGTTCCCCGTAGAGCTGCGCGGCCAGCGTCTTGTTGTGGGAGAGGACGAGAGTGGGCTTGCCGTAATTGGCGATGACGTGCGCCAGGGTCATCGTCTTCCCGGAGCCGGTCACCCCGAGGAGCGTCTGGTACTTCTCACCGTGGAGCAGGCCGTCGGTCAGTGATGCAATGGCCTTGGGCTGGTCACCGGCGGGCTCGAAGGGGGCAACGACCTGGAACTCGGGCATGGCGGGAGTATAGCGGTATCGGGATTTGTTCGGGAGGGGCCGGGCGGGAGAAGAACTGGGAAAGATAGAGAAGAGGAGGGAATGAGAGGAGGAGGGGACAGGTGGGATCGCGGGCAGCAACGACCGGGTGATGTGTGTCGGCCACCCGCGCCCCGACCGTCAGCGCCGACCGAGATCCAGCAGGCGGGTCCACTCCGTCCGGGAAACCGGCATCGCGCTCAGCCGGGAGATGCGCACCAGGGCAAAGCCGCGGAAGGCGGCGTCGGCCTTGACCTCGGCAAGCGTCACCGGGCGGCGCAGGATCTTCTCGAACTCGAGCGTCACGACCCCATCGACCGGATCACCGGTGAACACCCGGGCGACGCCGACGATGGCCTTCTCGGTGCCGGTGTGATACACCAACACCTGGTCACCCACGGTCATCTTCCGAAGGTTGATGAGCGCCGCGGCGTTCTTGACACCATCCCACCGGGTCCGCTTCTCCCGCTGGAGGTCGGCGATGGAATAGGTCGACGGTTCGGTCTTCAGGAGCCAGTAGGGCATAGTAAGAAGTAAGAAGGGAGAAGGGAGAAGGGAGAAGGGACGAGTGAAGAGTGAAGAGTGAAGAGTGAAAAGTGAAAAGTGAAGAGTGAAAAGTGAGAAGTGAAAAGTGAGAAGTAAAGAGGAAAAGGCGAAAAGAGGGGTCGAGAACCGTGGGAACACTGATGAGAACGATGCGCCCTCGCCCGATCGTCAGAACCGATCAAGATCCTTCGCAATGGCGACGCGGCCGGTGAAGCCACCACGACGGATCCCCGCCACCAGGTCGGAGTCGGACGCCCCCATCCACTCGACGTGGGTCACGACCAGGAGCCGTGGCCGAGCCCGCGCGGCGAGGGCGCCCAGCTCCTCGTCCGAGGTGTGGAACGACCGGAGATATGCCGGCCAGTCTTTCCCGCCGGGGCGGTCCTCCGGCGCGACGCGCGATGACGGGTATGCCTCGTGCACCAGCACATCGACCCCGCGCGCCGCGACCTCGAGCGAATCGCTGGGGCGGGTATCACCGGAGATCACGATGACCCGGCCCGGGGCGTCGATGCGGTAGCCAAACGCCACCGGCCAGTTTCCGTGGCGCACCGGGATGGCGGTGACCCGGACCCCGCCACTGTCGAATGCCACGCCGGGGCCGATCTCGTGCACCGTCACACGCCAGGCGCCGGCGACCTCGTGCTCCAGGCCATCGGTCCGGATCCGGATATCCTCCGCGTACGCCGCGGTCAGGTGATCGACCATTGCCGCGGTGCCCGGAGGGCCGTAGATCGGGAATGGCGCGAGACGACGCATCACCCACGAGGTCAGGATGAGGTCCGCGAGGCCGAGAGTGTGATCGGAGTGCAGGTGGGTGAGGAAGAGCGCCGCAGGGCCGGAGATCGGGAGGCCGGCGGCGCGGAGCTGGCGTTCGACCCCCGATCCGGCATCGAAGAGGAAGACCCGGCCGCCGATGGTGACGACCGTGGCCGGGCCCTGGCGCCCGGGATCGGGGAAGGGATTTCCGGTGCCGAGGGTGATGACCTGCACGGGAGGCGGCCGCTGCCCGGCGAGGATCGACGCACCGCCCGCCAGCGCCACCGCCGCCAACAGCGCACTCCGCATTCGCGTCGCGCTCAATTTCCCGTCTCCCGGCGCTCGACCTCGGCCACTCCTTTCACCTTCCGCATCGCCTTGACGACCTTGTCGAGGTGGGGGAGGGAGTCGACCTCGACCAGCACCGTCCCGAACATCGTGCCGTCCTTGGACTGGATCTCCGCACCCTTGATGTTGGTCCCGGTGGCGCTGATGGCGCTCATCAGGTCGGCGTAGAGGCCGCGACGGTCGTCGCCGCTCACTGCCAGCCGCACCGCAAAGCTCTCCCCCGCGACCTCCTGCCAATCGATGTCGACCCGGCGGCCCTCGACCGGCAACGTGAGCAGGTTGGGGCAATCGGCCCGGTGGATCGAGATCCCCCGTCCCTGGGTGACGTACCCCACCACCGCATCGCCGGGGAGTGGCTGGCAGCACTGGGCGTAGCGGACCAGGAGCCCGTCGGCACCCTGGATCTGGATCCCCTTCCGCTGGCGGAACCGGTCGATGACCCGGCCGAATACCGTCGGCTTGGGTTCGACGAGCTCGTCATCGGGCAGGTCCGGATAGAGCGCCTTGATGACCGCACCGATCGCGATGTCACCGCGCCCCACCGCGATGGCGAGCCCGGCACCGCCGTTGACCGAGAGCACCACGGCGGCCCGTTCCATCCGCGGATCATCCGGGGGATCGAGGCGCCTGCGCTTGACCTCGCGCGCCAGCAGCTCGCGACCCATCGTCTCCTGGACCCGCTCTTCCTCGTGGTTGATCCACTGCTTGATCTTGTGTCGCGCGCGGGCCGTGTGGACGTGACTGAGCCAGTCGCGGGACGGGCGGGCGTTCGGACCGGTGAGGATCTCGACGGTGTCGCCATTCTTGAGCGCCCGATGCAGGGGCGCGATCCGCCCGTTGACCCGGGAGCCCTGGCAGCGGAGCCCCACCTCGGTATGGACGTGAAAGGCGAAGTCGATGGCGGTGGCACCCTTGGGCAGCCGCTTGACGTCGCCCTGCGGAGTGAAGACGAAGATCTCGTCCTGGTAGAGGTCGATCTTGAGGAACTCGAGGAACTCCTCCGGACTGGCGGCGTCCTGCTGCAGCTCCAGCAGCTGCCGGAACCACCCCAGCTGCCGGTCGAGCTCGTCGGGCGTCTCCCCTTCCTTGTCCTTGTACAGCCAGTGCGCCGCAATGCCGTACTCGGCGGTCCGGTGCATGTCCTGGGTGCGGATCTGCACCTCGAAGAGCTGTCCGCCGGGACCAAAGATCGTGGTGTGGAGCGATTGGTAGCCGTTCGACTTGGGGCTGGCGATGTAATCCTTGATCCGCTCCTGGATCGGGGTCCAGACGTGGTGGATGATGCCGAGCACGTGGTAGCAGTCCGCCACGGACTTGACCATCACGCGCACCGCCATGAGGTCGTAGATCTCGTCGAAGGGCTTGTCGCGGGTACGCATCTTCCGGTAGATCGACCAGAGGTGCTTGGGGCGCCCCGTCACCTCGAACCATCCGATCCCCGCCTTGGTGAGCTCGAACTCGAGCGGGGTCCGGAGTGTGAGGATGGTGGCCTCGCGGGCGATCCGCTTGGACGCGACCTGCTCGCTCAGCCCCCGATATTCCGCCGGCTCGAGGAACTTGAACGCCAGGTCTTCCAGCTCCGCCTTGACCCCGGCCATCCCGAACCGGTGCGCCAGGGGCGCGTAGATCTCCCGGGTCTCGGTCGCGATGCGCTCCCGCTTCTCCGGCGGCAGGTGTTCGAGCGTCCGCATGTTGTGCAGTCGGTCGGCCAGCTTGATGATGATGACCCGCGCGTCCTTGGCCACCGACAGCAGGAGCTTGCGGTAGTTCTCGACCTGGGCCTCGGTGGTGGAGCGGAACGTCAGGTGGGACAGTTTGGTGAGGCCATCCACCAGCCCCGCCACTTCGGGCCCGAACTCCCGTCCGATCTCGTCCAGTCGGATCTCGGAGTCTTCCACCACGTCGTGCAGGAGTGCTGCCGCGATCGACGTGGTGTCGAGGAGCTGGTCCACGAGGATCTGCGCCACCGCGATCGAGTGGGACACGAAATCGTCCCCCGACATCCGCTTCTGTCCGCGGTGGGCGGACGCGCTGAAGCGCAGGGCCCGATCGATGAGATCCAGGTCCAACCGGTCGGCGTGCCGCTCCAGCGAGGCGCGGAACCCCGGTGCGATGTCGGTGATGGCCAGCGTCACGAACGCCCCTTTGGCGCGGTCCTTATCTACATAAGGTAACCGCGCCGGCGGGAGCGACGAGGGTCACGTGCGATCCGGCGGAAGCTCAGTCCTCCCCGGGGAACGGGCGGGGCTCTGGCCGCGGCTCGGGCCAGGGCCAGGGGTTCACCCCTCCGCGCCCGAGGGCCCGTGCCGCGCCGGCGCGCTCGTCTGCGCTCCCGGTCTGGAGCGCATTCAGCAGGGCGCTCCGGGCAGCATCGTCGTCCATCTGGCTCAGGCCCCAGAGCGCCGCCTTCCGCACGTCGCTGCTGGCGTCCTTGAGCGCGTCCCTGAGACCGGGCACGGCGGCGGCGTCCCCGATGTTGCCGAGCGCCCACGCCGCCTTCTCGCGCACCTCGGAATCGGGATCCTTGAGCGTACCGATGAGACTGGCCGGCGCATGGTCCGGTCCGAGGGTGCCGATGCCCCACGCCGCCGTACCGCGAATGTCGGCGGAGCTGTCGCTGAGCGCGCCAATGAGGGCGGGGATCGCGTCCTTGGCGTCGAGCTGCGCCAGCGCCCAGGCGCAGGTGGACCGCACCTCCCGATCGCGATCGGCGCGGAGCGCGGCGGAGAGCATCGGGATCGCATCGCGATCGCCGATCTGCGCCAGCGACCACGCTGCCGTGCGGCGGACCGCCACGTCGCTGTCGCCCTGCAGGTGGTGGCCGAGCGCGCCGACCGCTGTCCGGTCCTCCCCCTGCCCCAGCGCCCACGCGGCGGTCTCACGGACGCCGGCGTCCGCATCGTCGAGGGCACGCACCAATCCGGCGGTGGCGATGGTCGGGTCGATGTTGCCGAGGGCCCACGCGGCGACGCGCCGGACCTCCACGCTCTTGTCCCCGAGCGCGGCGGCGAGCGCCGCTCCCCCCTCCTTCTCACCCAGATGGCCGAGCGCTTCGGCTGCCGCGATCCGGACCTTGTCGGCGGGGTCGGTGCGCAACGCGTGCGCCAGGGCATCGACCACCGTCGAATCACCTACGCGGCCGAGTGAGGCGGCGGCGGCGGCACGTACGGCGGGCACCTGATCCTTGAGCGCTGACTGGAGCGGTGCCGCAGCGCGCGACTCATCGAGCTGACCCAGTCCCCACGCCGACATCACCCGCACGCCGGGCACCGGGTCGTGCAGGTGCGCGATCAGGGGATCCACCGCCTGCCCTGACCCGCCGAGTCCGAGTGCCACCGCCGCCGCGGAGCGCACCTCTCCCGTCGTGGCATCGAGTGCCGTGAGGAGCCCTCGGGTCGCAGCGGCAAGTTCGCTCCGCGCAATGAGTCGGGCGGAGATGGCGCGGGCGCAGGCACTCGAGTCGGCGACCCCGGCGAGCAGCACCGGGATCGCTGCCTCGGTCGGGCGTTCCGTCAGGGCCCGCTCGGCCGCGGCATTCCCATCGAGGTCGGGAGGCGTGAACCAACCTCCCCGTCCGTACCGGGCTTCGATGGCTCGCGCCGCGAGGGCGCAGATGTCGGGCGGCGTGGTCCGGGCTTCGGCGAGTACCGCGCGGGCCCAATCGGCATCATCACGATCGGGACCCGCCGTGGAGGCTGCCGGCGTCACGGCCGGGGGACGCGGACCGGCCAGTGCAGACCCCACGCCGGCGATGATCATCCCGACCAGGAGCCCCGGGATCGCGGACTTGAGCATTGTTCCTCCGAAGGTACGGGCCAAAGCCCGCTCAGGGTGACGTGACAGACTGCTGATTATTCAGCACTTCGAGTGCACGACAGCCCGCACCGTGGTGCGGCCTGCCGTCAGCGAACGATCGGCATCGGCTGGGGCCAGGGGCTCGCGCCATTCCCGCCCAGGGCCCGGGCGGCCTGTGAGCGGAGTTCCGGATCGGCATCCTGGAGCGCACGGATCAGGGCCGCCTGGGCCGGATCGCCGCCGAGCTCGCCCAGGGCCCAGATCACCGCCTTCCGCACCGAGGCGTCTTCGTCGGCAAGGGCCTTCCCGAGCGCCGCGGCGGCGGTGCGGTCCCCGATCTGCCCGATGGCCCACGCCGCTTCCGCCCGGACCTCGGGCGTGGCATCGCGGAGCGCGTCGGTTAACTGGGCCGGCGCGGTCGGGGGTTGGGTGTTCCCGAGCGCCCAGGCGGCCCGCTCGCGCACGTCCGGGGAGCGATCATGCAGGGCCGACGCGAGCGCACCCGCCGCGGCCGTGTCCCCGATCTCCGCCAGCGCCCAAGCGGCGATCAGCCGGACGCTTGAAGCCGTGTCGGAGCCGAGTGCCGCATCGAGGGCGGGGATCGCCGCGCGATCCTGGATCTGCCCCAGCGCCCATCCCGCCATCTCCCGCACGTCCGGATCGGCATCACGCTGCAGGGTGCGCACAAGGGCCGGGACGGCGTCGGCGTCCTGCCGTTGCCCGAGGGCATATGCGGCATTCTTCCTCACATCCATCACCGGATCGGCCAAGGCCCGGGACAGGGAGGCCACGACCTCGGCGCCCTGCCCCGTGTCGGAATGGGTCGGGACGAGGACCGTGAGCGGTCCTGACCGCAGGGCGGATCGGGGCCGCTCCGGCAGTGCGGGCCGACGCACCGGCGGTGCAACGGCCTGGCGCTCCTGGGCGGGGCCCGGAGCTGGAGCGGCTGCGCGGACGGGCACGAGCGCCGCCAGCGGTACGATCAACACGAGGCCGAGGGCGGCCAGCATTCCGGCGCGGAGCCGCGAGGGTGACTCCCGGCGAAGCCCGCGGGCGAGGATCGCGAGCACCCGCCCCTCGAACTCACGGGGCTGGGCGAGTGGCAGGGCCACGGCGGGGGTGACCTGCCGCCGCGCGGCGCTCACGATCTGCAGCAGGTGATCGGCATATTCGGACGGCCGGGTCCCGGTGCGCAGCACGAGGTCATCGCAGGCGCGCTCGCTCTCGATCCGCATCCGCCGGAGCGCCACCCAAGCCAGCGGATGGAACCAGTAGGCCGCCGCCGCCACCTGACCGATGGCATTCATCAGCACGTCGAACCGGCGCACGTGGGCCAGCTCGTGGCAGAGCACCGCGCGTCGGCGACGGGCGTCCCACTCGGCGGCGCGGCGGGGCATGACGATCGCCGAGCGGACGAGCCCGCACGCGAACGGCATCGGGAGCGCGCTCGCCATCAGGAGCGTCGGCAGCCGCGGCAGGGCCAGCCGACCGCCGAGATCCTCGAGCGGCTCGCGCCACTCGGGCGCCTCCAACGGTTCCGCCCGGCGGACCACGCGCCGGATGGCGAACGCCCCGAGCAGGAGCTGTGCAAGGACGAGGAAGACTCCCCCGCCCCAGACGAGGGCGGCCGTGGCCGTCGCCGAGAGCGTGGAACGGGACGTCACGACCGGTGCGTCGCGGCGGACCGTTCCCGCCACCCGGGAGCTCGGCAGGTCGATCCGCCGAGCATCGGTCGCCACTGGCGGCACGAAGGCGGGCGGCGCTTCCGCCGGCGATGTCGTTGGCGCAGCCGCCGGAGCGGACAGGAGCGTCACCGGAAGTTTCCACGGCAACGACAACGAGAGGAGCGGGATCAGCAGTGCGGTGGCCAGCGCACCGCTCCAGAGGAGGTGCCGCGCCGCGGCCGACGCGCCGCGGAGAAGTGCCGCCAGCAGGCCGGCCACGCCAAGCACCAGCGTGACCTTGAGTGCTACCCCGAGGGCCCACGCGAGCCCGGCGGGAATTCCGGAGAGCGTGAGGATGTCCGTCACCGTCCCTCCCCTTCCGCACGACGGATCTCGCGGGCCAGGCGGCGCAGCGTGGCCTCGGACAGGGCCAGGTCCTCGCGCCGCAGAAGTGCGGCCATGGTGCGCTCCACCGAGCCATTGAAGAAGGTGTCCACCAGGTGATCGACCGCGACACGCCGGGCCCGGTCCCGGGGCACTGCGGGTGCGTAGACGTACCGGGAGCCATCGGCGCGATGGGTCACGTGCCCCTTGTTCCGGAGGATCCGGAGGATGGACCGGACCGCCGAATAGGTCGGTGGGTCCTCAAGATCGTCGAGGACCTCGCCCACGGTGGCCTCACCCCGACGGTGGAGCACGTCCATCACTTCCCGTTCCCGGCGGCTGAGCGGCGGCTGTTCCTTGGGCATTTTCCCCTCCGGCATGATCTGCTGAAATTTCAGCATAAGCTATGCACCCACCCCGCTGCCGTCAAGCCGGTGCCAGAAGGCCCTCCCCGGAGAAGCTGAAGAAGCGGTCTCCCGCCACGATGACGTGGTCGTACACCGGCAGGTCGAGCAGGCGCCCCGCCTCCACCAATTGTCGGGTGACGGCCTTGTCCTCGGCGGACGGGGTCGGATCGCCGCTGGGGTGGTTGTGCACCACGATGATCCCGGCGGCGGCCTCGGCGATGGCGGCACGGAACACCTCGCGCGGGTGCACCAGCGAGGAATTGAGCAGCCCACGCGTCACCAGCACGTCACGGATCACCTGGCTCTGGCTGTCGAGCGCCAGGAGGTGGAACTCCTCGACGCTCAGGTCGCGCAGGCGTGGACCGAGGAGACGCGCGACGTCGGCGGGATCGCGGATCCGGTGGCCCGGTTGGTGCGATTCCGCCGCCAGACGGGCGCCGATCTCGAACGCCGCCACCAGGCGCCCCGCCTTGGCACGCCCGACGCCGACGCTCTGCAGGAGTTCGGCCGAGGGACGGGCGGCCAGCCGGCGCCACGAGCCACCGGCTGCGTCGAGGAGCCCCTGGGCGATGGTCGTCGCGGGGCGCCCCTGGCTGCCGGTCTCGAGGAGGATGGCGAGGAGCTCTCCGCCGGTGAGCGCGCCGGGTCCGAGCGCCCAGAGACGTTCACGCGGCCGATCGGCCGACGGGTGCATCGGCACCGGGAGTGTCATCCGGCAAAGCTAAGGGCGACCTGGCGGTCGCCCTTCATCCATCGTGGAACCGGATGGTGCTTTTGGACGCGATCAGGTCACCGCGCCGTGGCACTTCTTGTATTTCTTCCCCGACCCGCAGGGACAGGGATCGTTCCGACCCACCGTGGCCACGCCGGCGGCAGCCGACGCCCCCGCCGCGACGCCGCCAGCCGGAAAGGTGGCGCGATCGACCGGGGCATTCCGGGCCGGCGGGCCGCCGAAGAGGTCGTCCGAGCCGCCGGCCCGTGACGCCGGCGTGGCGGCCGGCGGCGGGCGGCGTTGCGGGGCCTGGGGATTCGCGGTGACCTGCAGCACCAGGAACCGCTCGGTGAAGGTCTTGTGGATGTCGCCGATCAGGTCGCCGAACATCTCGTACGCCTCGTGCTTGTATTCGACCAGCGGATCCTTCTGGCCATACGCCCGGTAGCGGATGGCGGCCCGCAGGTTGTCGAGGTCATAGAGGTGGTCCTTCCACTTCTCATCGAGCACCGTGAGCGCCACCTGCGACAGGAGCTGCCCCGGCACGTCCTCGACGCCGTGCTGCTTCCCGAAGTCGGCGAGGTAACCGAGCTTTCGCTGATACGCCTCACGGCCGGCACTGCGCACCAGCTCGAGCAGCTCGTCGAGGTCGCGTGCGGCGGCCGGGTCGTCGATCGTGTCGGCCTGGATGAGGTACTGGCGGAGGAGCGCCTGCTTGAGCCCGGCGCGATCCCAGGTCTCGGGGTCCCCGGCCCCGAGCCAGTCGGTCGCGAAGCGCGTCACCGCGTCCTCGACCATCCGGAGCGCTTCGCCCCGCAGCTCCTCCCCCCGCTCCAGGGCGAACAGCCGCTGGGAGTAGATGACCTCGCGCTGCTGGTTCATCACGTCGTCGTACTCGATCAGCTGCTTGCGGGCCTGGAAGTTCTGGAGCTCGACGCGCTTCTGGGCCTGGCCGATCGCGCCGGTCACCAGCTTGCCGGTGATGACCTCGCCCTCCTCGGCGCCGCTCTTGTCCATCCACGCGGCGATGCGGTCGGTGCCGAAGAGCCGCATCAGGTCGTCTTCGAGCGAGAGGAAGAACGCCGACCGGCCCGGATCGCCCTGACGGCCGGAGCGGCCGCGCAGCTGCCGGTCGATCCGACGGGACTCGTGGCGCTCGGTGCCGATGATCTGGAGCCCCGCGCCATCGGCCTGCTTCTCCACATCCGGCCCGAGTTTGATGTCGGTGCCGCGGCCCGCCATGTTGGTCGCGATCGTGATCGCCGCGCGGGCGCCGGCGCTCGCGACGATCTCGGCCTCGCGCTGGTGGTACTTGGCGTTGAGGACCTCGTGCTTGAGGCCCCGGCGCTTGAGCTGCCGGGAGAGCGTCTCCGACACGTCGACGTTGACGGTGCCGATCAGCACCGGGAGCCCCCGGGTGTGCAGGCGTTCGACCTCGTCCATGATCGCGTTGTACTTCTCGCGCCGGGTGCGGTAGATCTGGTCCTGCTCGTCCAGCCGCCGGACCGGCCGGTTGGTGGGGATGACCATCACGTCGAGCCCGTAGATCTGGAAGAACTCCGTCTCCTCGGTCTCGGCCGTGCCGGTCATGCCCGAGAGCTTTTCGTACATCCGGAAGTAGTTCTGGATCGTGACCGTGGCCAGGGTCTGGGTCTCGCCCTTGACCTGCACCCCTTCCTTGGCCTCGACCGCCTGGTGCAGGCCATCGGCCCAGCGCCGGCCCGGCATCGTGCGTCCGGTGAACTCGTCGACGATGACCACCTGGCCCTCCTGCACCAGGTAATCGACCTCGCGCTCATACAGCGCGTGTGCCTGGAGGAGCTTGTGGATGATGTGCAGCTTCTCGTTCTTCCGGGCATAGTCCGACTCAAGCGCCAGGCGCTGCTCCACGCGCTGTGCCGGCGTCAGGTCGGGGTCCTTCTCGATGGCCAGGAAGGCCTCGGAGATGTCCGGCACCACGAAGAGCGTCGGCTCGCCGGGGGAGAGCGCCGTGGCCCCCTGGTCGGTCAGGTGCACCGCGTGGCCCTTTTCGTCGAGCACGAAGAAGAGCGGCTCCTCGATGTCGCCCAGCATGCGCTGGCGTGCCGGGAGCTTCTTGTCGGCGATGGTCTCGAGCTCGGCCTTCTGCACCAGCTGCTTGACGCCGGTCTCGTTGAGGAGCTTGGTCAGCTTCTTGTTCTTCGGCGTGCCCAGCTGGGCCTGGTAGAGCTTGAGGCCCGCCTCGCGCTGGCGCTTCGGATCCTGCAGCAGGGCCTCGCCTTCGGCGACGAGCTCGCTGGTGATGGCGGTCTGGCGCCGGACCAGCTCCAGCACCTGGCGATTGAACTGTCCGTAGGCGTCATTCTCCTCGTGGCCGACGGGGCCCGAGATGATCAGCGGCGTCCGGGCCTCGTCGACCAGGATCGAGTCGACCTCGTCGATGATCGCATACACGTGCTCCCGCTGGACCCGCTGGTCCAGGTGGAACACCATGTTGTCGCGCAGGTAGTCGAAGCCGAACTCGTTGTTGGTGCCGTAGGTGATGTCCGCCAGGTACGCGGCCCGCCGCTCCAGCGTGCCCGGTTCGGTGTCATCCAGGCACCCGACGGTGAGACCGAGCCACCCGTACAGGTGGCCCATCCACTGCGAGTCGCGACGGGCGAGGTAGTTGTTGACGGTAACGACGTGGACCCCGCGTCCGGTCAGCGCGTTCAGGTACACCGGCAGGGTCGCCACGAGGGTCTTGCCCTCGCCGGTGGCCATCTCGGCGATCTTGCCCTGATGCAGCACGATGCCGCCGATGAGCTGCACGTCGTACGGCACCATGTCCCACGGCTGCGGCCGACCGGTCACCAGCACGGTCGATCCCGCCAGCCGTCGCGTCGCCTCCCGCACGGTGGCGAAGGCCTCCGGCAGGATCTCATCGAGCACCGCCGCGAGCGCCTTCCGGAACGCGTCCTCCGCCTTCCCCAACTGCTCGTCGAGCGCCAACCGCTCGCCCGGATCGGGGCAGGCGTGCTTGGCCGCCTTGAGCCGGTCCACCTCCTCGCGCAGGCCGGCGGTCCGCTCGCTGATGCGCGCGCGGAAGCGGGCCGTCTGGGCCTGGACCTCGGGATCCGGGAGGTCCTTCAGGCGCGCCTCGGCCGCGTGGATGGCCGCGACGATCGGGCGGATCCGCTTCTGTTCCCGCTGGAAGCGGCTGCCAAAGACCGCAGTGAGCAAACGATCGATCATGTCTCTTCCGTGCGATACAGCCCGCGCGCGGCGATGTGGCCGGCCACGGCATCGGGCACCCAGTAACGAATAGGACGTCCGGCGGCGACCCGGCGCCGGACCTCAGTGGCTGACACCTCGATGGCGGGGATCGGCACCCGCGTGGCACCATCCGGCCACCCCGACTCCTCCGCACCCGGCCGGACCAACACCGCCACCTCGGCCAGGGTCGGGATCACCGACGCCTCACGCCAGCCGGCAAAGTCCCGCGCCGCATCGGCGCCGAGGAGAAGAATAAACGCCCGCGACGGTTCTTGCGCGGTCAGCTGCCGCAGCGTGTCGACGGTGTAGGAGGGGCCCGGACGATCAAGCTCCAGCGTATCGACCCGGAACCCGGGCTCTCCCGCGGTCGCCAGCCTGAGCATCTCGACGCGATCGGCCGCCGACGCCTGGTGCCGGCCCTGCTTGAAGGGCTGCTCCCGCGCCGGGATGAACCGCACCTCCGCCAATCCGAGCCGCTCCAGCGCGGCGCGGGCCACGATCAGGTGGCCGTGGTGGACCGGATCGAACGACCCACCGAAGAGCCCGACGGGCCGCTCAACCATGGGCCCCCGGCGCCGCCGGGGTCGGCGGTGCCGACGGCCCCGCGCACGCCTCGGACACGCCGGGCGCGGACGGCGTGGTGCGGCCGAGGTAGCCGCAGGTGTCGTTCACGTCCTCCTGATACCCCAGGATCCTGTAGATCCCCACCAGCTGCACCAGCGCAGTGGGCGTGATCGGCGCGCGCGGATAGGTGGCGGCGAGATCCTTGAAGTAGATGATGGCGGAGTCGTACGCCTTGTACTTGACGTAGTACATCGCCGATTCATACTGCTTGAACGCGAGCAGATCCTCGATCCCCTTGACCCGACCGAACGACCGGCGTGCCGCGGCGGTGCCGGGATAGCGGGTCTGCAGCTCGTGGTAGGTCTGGATGGCGGTCTGGGCGTAGGTCGGGTCAAGCTCAGGACGTCGCCACAGTTCGGCGTACGCATCCCCGGCGCGCAACAGCGCCTCCGGCGCGAGCTCATCCCCGGGAAGATCGTCGGAGACCCGACGGAATTCCCGGACCGCCTGCAGGTGGCTCTTCCCCTCGAGGTAGCACTCGGCCAGTTCGAAACGCGCCCGTGCGATGCGCGGATCACCCGGCGCGAATTCGAGGTTGAGCCGCTCGAACGCGGCCTGCGCGTCTCCCCACTTCCCGTGCCGGAAGAGCTGGTCGGCCTTCTGCCACAGCGTGTCCACCTGACCGGCGGATGCCGATGCGAGCTGCACCGGTGCGGGCTGGGCGGGCCCGCCCCGGGAGTTGACCGCCGGCCCGCAGGCTGCAGTGACGAGCGCGGCGAAGGCGGCGAGGTGAAGTCGGGTCATGGTCTCTTTGCAGGGCCCGAGTCGCCGGACTGGCCGGCCAGGGCGTTGAGTTTCACGGAGGCGACCTTGCCGAGCGAGTCGCCGCTCGCACCGGTGGTGATGACCTGCTGGTAGGCGAGTGCCGCACCGAGGACATCGCCTTCGGCCAGCCGGAGATCGCCAAGGCCGAGTCGGGCGCGTCGCCCGGCGGTGCCGGTCGAATCGGCCGCGAGGACGGCGAGGAACCATTTTTCCGCGACCCACGGCTGGTTGACCGTGAGCGCCTGCTGGCCGAGCTGCATCCCGCAGGCGGCGATGCCGGAATCGGCGCGGGCCAGGAGGTCGGCTTCGTGGCTCCGCCGTCGGACCGCCTGGAAGGCCCGCATCGCCTGATCGCAGGCGGTGGTGGCGGCCAGCGCCTCACCATACGAGGTCAGCACCGAATCGGCGACGCCGACATCGAGCGCCGCCGCGATGGCGTACGGCAGGACCATCTGGGCCTCCTGGGGGTCGAGACCGCCCATCCGCCAGAGGGCCAGGGCGTGACGACCGGACAGGCGGTCGGGCGCGATGTCCCGCAATGCGCTCAAGGCTGCGCCGAGCGCCGTGGGATCGCCGGCCCGCTCCGCGGCGGTGGCCACCAGGTCGAGACCGATCGCCGCCTCATCGAGCCGCGACGGATCATCCGCCACGAGGTTCCGGTAGGCCTCCGCCGCCTCGCGAAGGCTGTGCGCGCGCACGGCGGCGGCGGCCTCCTTCGCATAAATGCGGGCGCCGGGCTGGGCCGCGAGGGCCGCCTCGTACTCCGCCAGCGCGCCGGCCGCATCCCCCTTTTCGAGGGCCACGTCGCCCAGATGCTCGTGGTCGGCGCCACCGGGCCGGCACCCGATCGACAGCAGCACCAGCGTCCAGGCCAGCGCCTTCACTCCACCGCCCGGTCGATCATCGAGAGGTACGCCTCGACCCGCGCATTCTCCGGCTGGCGCTCCAGGCAGGCGCGCCACACGTCGCGTGCGGCCTGGGCATCGCCGGAGAGATAATGCGCCAGGCCGAGCGAGGCCTGCGCATCGATGAATCCCGGCCGCGCCCGGAGGACCTGTTCGAGCTCGTCGCGGGCTTCGAGGGGATTGTTGGCCTCGAGCAGGAGCCGCGCCAGCCGATACCGCAGGTCGGCGAAGGTCGGCCCCAGCACGGTGGCGCGGCGATACTGGTCCACCGCTTCGGCGAGCGCGCCGATCTCGGCGTACGCTTCGCCGAGGGCGGCGTGCTGATTGGCGAGCTTGGCCGCGACATGCGGCGTGAACCGACCGGGGGCCGCCCCTTCCTGGGCTGCGGCGCGGCGGAAGCAGGCCTCCGCCTCCTCGGTCCGTCCCAGCTGATTGAGGACCAGCCCCCGGTGGACGATCGCCTCGAGATACCGCGGATTGAGTTCGAGCGCGCGGTCGAACGCGGTGAGCGCCCGGTCCGGCTGTCCCAGGAGCGACAACGACAACCCCAGCAGGTGATGCGCATCGGCGAACGCCCGGCCGGACTCGATCACCTCGTCGAGCAGATGCACCGCGCCGTAGTAATCCTGGAGCGCGAAACGCTCCCGGGCCTCGCGCACCAGCCGTTCGGGGTTCGCGTCCGGGGTCATGTCAGGTGCCCCCGGAAGTAGTCGATCGTCCGCACCAGTCCCTCGTCGAGCGGCACGGCGGGTTCCCAGCCCAGCACCGCGCGTGCGATCGAGATGTCGGGCTGACGGACCTTGGGATCGTCGGTCGGCAGTGGGCGCTCCACCAGGGCGGACTTGGAGCCGGTGGCCCGGAGCACCTTCTCGGCCAGTTGACGCACCGTGAACTCGACCGGATTGCCGATGTTGGTCGGCTCGGTGCGGTCGCTCAGGAAGAGCCGGTAGATCCCGTCGACCAGGTCCGACACGTAGCAGAACGACCGGCTCTGCTGCCCCGCCCCGTAGACCGTGAGCGGCTCGCCCTTCAGGGCCTGGACGATGAAGTTGGAGACCACCCGGCCGTCCCGCGCGCGCATCCGGGGGCCGTAGGTGTTGAAGATCCGCACGATCCGGGTGTCCACCCCATGGTAGCGGTGGTACGCCATCGTGAGCGCCTCGGCGAAGCGCTTGGCCTCGTCATAGACGCCGCGGGGACCCACCGGGTTCACATGCCCCCAGTAGCTCTCGGGCTGGGGATGGACCTGCGGGTCGCCGTAGACCTCGGAGGTCGAGGCGAGGAAGAACCGGGCCCCCTTCGCCTTGGCGAGCCCCAGCGCCTTGTGGGTCCCCAGCGAGCCGACCTTGAGGGTCTGGATCGGCAGCTCCAGGTAATCGACGGGACTCGCCGGCGAGGCAAAGTGGAGCACGCCACCGAGCGCGCCCTCGACGTAGATGAATTCGGTCACGTCGTGGCGGATGAACTTGAACCGCTCGTGCCCCGCCAGGTGCGCCAGGTTGTCGGGCGAGCCGGTCACGAAGTTGTCCATCCCGATCACCTCATGGCCCTCGGCCAGGAAGCGGTCGGTCAGGTGCGAGCCGAGGAACCCGGCGGCGCCGGTGATGAGCACCCTCACGCGCGCCTCCGCCCGATACCGTGGTACTCGAACCCGAGGGCGGCCATCCGCGCCGGGTCGAAGAGGTTGCGCCCGTCGACCATCAACGCCCGGCGCATCACGCCCTTCAGCCGATCGAAGTCGGGCGTGCGATACACCAGCCACTCGGTCACCACGCACACCGCATCGGCGCCGTGCGCCGCCGCGTACGGATCCGGCGCGTATGCGATCCGATCGCCGAAGATGGCGTGGGCGCTCTCGTGGGCCTTGGGATCGTGGGCCTGCACTTTGGCACCGGCCCGCAGCAGCCCCTCGACGAGCGGAATGGCCGGGCTCTCCCGCATATCGTCGGTCTCGGCCTTGAAGGCCAGGCCCCAGACCCCGACCGTCTTGCCCGTGAGCGTACCGAGCGCCGCTTCGGTCTTGGCCAGCAAGCGGAGTTTCTGCCGGGCGTTGACCGCCTCGACCGCTTCGAGCAGGTCGAAGCGCGCGCCATGTTCCGCGCCGGAGCGGATGAGCGCCTGGACATCCTTCGGGAAGCAGGAGCCGCCGTAGCCCGGGCCCGGATAGAGGAACGCCGACCCGATCCGGCGATCCGACCCGATCCCCTTGCGCACCAGGTCCACATCCGCGCCGACCTGTTCGCAGAACTCCGCCACCTGGTTCATGAACGAGATCCGGGTGGCGAGCATGGAATTGGCGGCGTACTTGGTGACCTCGGCCGACGCGATGTCCATGAAGAGGATCGGGTTCCCCGAGCGCACGAACGGCGCGTACAGCTCGGCCAGCACCCCACGCGCGCCGTCGTCGTCCACGCCGATCACCACGCGGTCGGGCCGCATGAAATCGTCGATGGCCGCCCCTTCCTTCAGGAACTCGGGATTGGAACAGACCGCGAACGGGGTCGTCGTCTCCGCGGCCAACGCCGCGCGCACCTTGGCGGCGGTCCCGACCGGCACCGTCGACTTGGTCACGACGACCTTGGGTGCGTTCATGTGCTGGCCGATGGTCTTGGCCACCGCGAGCACATACTTGAGGTCGGCGGAGCCATCCTCCCCCGGCGGCGTGCCGACCGCGATGAACACGACCCGGGCCCCCTCCACGGCGCTCCCCACGTCGGTGGAGAAGCGGAGCCGGCCCTCGGCCTGATTCCGCCGCACCAGCTCCTCGAGGCCCGGCTCATAGATGGGGATGTCGTTGGCCTGGAGCCGCGTGATCTTGGCGCGGTCGATGTCGGCGCAGACCACATCGTTTCCGGTCTCGGCAAAGCACGCCCCCGCCACCAGCCCGACATACCCGCTGCCGATGACGGCGATGTGGGTCACGCGTAGAACCCGCGGATGCCGGCCACCACCTGGTCCTGCTGCGCCTCGGTGAGCTCCGGATAGATCGGCAGCGAAATGACCTCGGCCGTGGCGACCTCGGTCACCGGCAGGCTCCCGGACTTGTAGCCCAGGTGCGCAAAACAGGGCTGCTGATGCAGGGCCAGAGGATAGTAGACCTTGTGGCCGATCCCCTGCTTCTTCAGGTGCTCGGCCAGCGCGTCACGCCGCTGGGCGCGGATGGTGTACTGGTGGAAGGTGTGCTCATTGTCGGGGTCGGTCGGCGGGGTCACCACGCTCGCGAGGCCGGCGAGGAGCTCGGCATATCGCGCCGCGATCCGGCGCCGGGCCTGGTTCCACCCCGCGAGGAACGGCAGCTTGGCGAGGAGCACCGCCGCCTGCATCGTGTCGAGGCGGCTGTTGAGCCCGACCTCGTCGTGGAAATACTCCCGGGTGCCGCCGTGCATCCGCTGCGACCGGAGCCGGGCCGCCATCGCGTCGTCCTGGGTCACCATCATCCCGCCGTCCCCCCAGCCACCCAGGTTCTTCGTCGGGAAGAAGGAGAGGGTGCCGACCGCGCCGAGTTCGCCGGCGGCACGCCACGCGCCGTCGACCTTCCGCCGGGCGCCGATGGCCTGGGCGCCGTCCTCGACCAGCGTGATGCCGTGCTTCCGGGCGAGCGGCACGATCCGCTCCATCGCCGCCATCTGGCCGTACAGGTGCACCAGCACGATGGCGCGAGTGCGCGGCGTGATCGCACGCTCGATGGCCGCTGGATCGATGTTGAAGTTTCCGGCCTCGATGTCGGCGAACACCGGCGTGCCGCCGGCGTTGGCGATCGCCCCGGCGGTGGCAAAGAACGTGAATGCCGGCGCGATGACCTCGTCACCCGGCCGCAGCGCGAGCGCGCGCAGCGGGATGAGGATCGCGTCGGTGCCGCTCGCGCACGCCACCCCGTGCTTGGCGTGGCAGACCTTGGCCACCTCGGCCTCGAGCTGCCCGACCTCCGCGCCCATGATGAATGCCTGCCGTTCGATCACCGATTGAAGCGCCGGGAGCACCTGCTCCTGGATGGCGCGATACTGCGCCACAAGGTCAAGCAGAGGAACGTTCGCCACGATGGACCCCTCACCGAAGTTCTACGCGCCCGCAGTCCCATCGGCCAATGCCGGCGAGCCCGGGCGCGCGGTAGCGCAAGCCGCTACTGGGCCTGAATTTAGCCGCGGTCTCCGGGTGGTGCAATCTGGGCCAGCGCGCCCGACGCCTCGGCATACCGGGCTCCGCAGCTGGCACACGCCGCCCGCCCCTCGGCGAGGGTCAGCCGCTCGCCGCATTGGCACATCCACCCCACCCGCCGAGCCGGTACCCCCACCATCAACGCATACGCCGGCACGTCCCGGTGGATCACCGCCCCGGCACCGATGAAGCTGTACTCGCCCAGGGTCACGCCGCAGATGATCGTGGCGTTGGCGCCGATCGAGGTCCCGCGCTTGACCAGCGTCGTGCGATACTCATGCTTGCGCGACACGTGGCTGCGCGGGTTCATCACGTTGGTGAAGACACAGCTCGGCCCGCAGAAGGTGTCATCTTCCAGGATCACGCCCTCATAGATCGACACGTTGTTCTGTACCTTGACGTTGTTGCCGAGCCGGGTGCCGGGCATCACCACGACGTTCTGCCCCAGGCTGCACCGCTCGCCGATCACCGCCCCCGCCATCACGTGGCAGAAATGCCAGATCTTGCTCCCCTTGCCGACGACGGCACCGTCGTCAACGTAGCTGCTTTCGTGCACGAAGAAGTCGGTCATGGAAGGTCCGCGTGAACGGTGAACGGTGCACGGTGCACGGTCGCCCCGGAGTCCGGGCTCCGGGCGATCGATCGCACTCCGCCCGCGATCGGCCTCACGATTCCGCGCCGTCCCGGGCCATCTGGTGCCATTCCTGCAGCGACCGGACGGTCCCGGCCCGGCTCCGGAGCGCGATGATGGCATCGCACGCGGCCGAGGCCGCCGAGAGCGTCGTGGTGTATGAGACCCGCTGCTGCAGCGCCGCCTGGCGGATGGCGTAGTCGTCCTGCTGGGTGAGCTTGCCGAGCGGCGTGTTGATGAGCAGCTGGATCTCGCCCGAGCGCAGGAGGTCGATCGCGTTGGGCCGGCCCTCGTGCACCTTGAGCACCCGGTCGGCGGGAACGCCGCGGTGGCGCAGGTAGCGCGCGGTGCCTTCGGTCGCGAGCACCCGGAAGCCGAGTTCGTGGAAGCGCCGGGCGATCGGCGTCGCAGTGGCCTTGTCGTGGTCGTTCACGGTGATGAACACCGTGCCCTGGAGCGGGAGCGCCCCGTCCGCGGAGATCTGCGCCTTGGCGAACGCCATCCCGAACGACTCCGCGATCCCCATCACCTCGCCGGTGGAGCGCATCTCCGGCCCCAGGATCAGGTCCACGCCGTGGAGCTTGTTGAACGGGAACACCGCCTCCTTCACGGCCACGTACGGCTGGAGCACGTCGTCCTTGAGCCCCAGCACGTCGAGCGTCTTCCCGGCCATCACCGCGGCCGCCAGGGCCGCGAACGGCACCCCGCAGGTCTTCGACACGAACGGGACCGTGCGGGATGCGCGCGGGTTGACCTCCAGCACGTACACCACGCCGTCCTTGACGGCATACTGGACGTTGAGGAGCCCCACGACCCCGAGCCGGAGCGCGAACGCCCGGGTGTGGCGCCGCATCTCGTCGACCTGCTCCTCCGTGAGCAGATACGGCGGGAGGACGCAGGCGGAGTCGCCGGAGTGGACGCCGGCGTCCTCGATGTGCTGCATCACCCCGCCGATGACGCAGCGGGTGCCATCGGAGATCGCATCGACGTCGGCCTCGAAGGCATCCTCCAGGAAGCGGTCGATCAGCACCGGATGGCCCGGCGCCACCAGCGCGGCGATCGCGAAGAACCGGCGCAGCGATTCGGCGTCGTACACGATCTCCATCGCGCGCCCGCCGAGCACGTACGAGGGGCGGACCAGGACCGGATACCCGACCCGCGCCGCCACCGCCACGGCATCCTCCACCGAGCGCGCCGTCCCCGAGGGGGGCTGCGCCACACCGAGCTCCCGGGCCAGCGCTTCGAAGCGACCGCGATCCTCGGCCGCATCGATCGCATCGGGTGAGGTCCCCAGGATCGTGACGCCGGCCGCCTCCAGTCCGCGCGCCAGCCTGAGCGGCGTCTGGCCGCCGAGCTGCACCACCACGCCGACGGGGCGCTCCCGATGCACGATCTCGAGAACGTCCTCGAGCGTGAGCGGCTCGAAGTAGAGAGTGTCGGAGATGTCGAAGTCGGTGGAGACCGTCTCGGGGTTGGAATTGACCATCACGGTCCGGAAGCCGAGCTCGCGGAACGCCAGGGTCGCGCGGACGCAGCAGTAGTCGAATTCGACCCCCTGCCCGATCCGGTTGGGTCCGCTCCCCAAGATGATGACCGTCCGGGCCTCGGCGGGGGGATCGAACTCGTTCTCCACGTCGTACGACGAATAGAGGTACGGGGTGGCGCTCGGGAATTCCCCGGCGCAGGTGTCCACCGTCTTGTACACCGGCCGCACCCCAAGCCGCTGCCGTTCGGCACGGAGATCGTGCTCCGGAATGCCCCGCAGGTCGGCCAGCTGGCGGTCGGCAAAACCGAGGCGCTTCATGGTGCGGAGACGCACCCGCGCGACGTCGTCGCCCGCGGGCGCGGCGGTGACCCAGCCGCGCTCGGCCTCCACCAGGTCCTCAAGCTGATGCAGGAACCAGGGGTCGATGCCGCTCAGCTCGGCGATCTCGGCGACGCCGATCCCGAGCTCGAGCGCGCGCTTCAGCTGGAAGATCCGCTCCGGCGTCGGGGTGTGGATGGCCGCGCGGACCGTCTCCCGCGCGGCGTCCGGCAGTCGGTCGTCGGCCGGCGTGGCGCCGATGGTCCAGCCGGGGCGCCCGATCTCGAGCCCGCGCAGCCCCTTCTGCAGCGCCTCCTTGAAGGTACGCCCGATGGCCATCACCTCACCGACCGACTTCATCTGGGTGGTGAGGCGCGGGTCGGCGGCCGGGAACTTCTCGAAGGCGAAGCGCGGGATCTTGACCACCACGTAGTCGAGCACCGGCTCGAACGAGGCGGGGGTGGTCCGGGTGATGTCATTGGGGAGCTCGTCGAGCCGGTACCCGACCGCGAGCTTGGTCCCGATCCGCGCGATCGGGAACCCGGTGGCCTTCGACGCCAGCGCCGAGGAACGCGACACGCGCGGGTTCATCTCGATCACCAGCTGCTCGCCGGTGTGCGGATCGACCGCGAACTGGATGTTGCAGCCGCCGGCCGCCACCCCGACCTCACGGATGATGGCGATGGCGGCGTCCCGCATCCGCTGGTATTCGACGTCGGTGAGCGTCATGGCGGGCGCCACCGTGATCGAGTCGCCGGTGTGGACCCCCATCGCGTCGATGTTCTCGATGGAGCAGACGATCACCACGTTGTCCGCGGCGTCGCGCATCACCTCGAGTTCGAACTCCTTCCACCCGATGATGCTGCGCTCCATCAGCACCGAATGCACCGGCGAGAGGTCGAGCCCCCGGCGGATCAGCGTCTCCAGTTCATCCCGGTTGTACGCAATGCCGCCGCCGGTGCCGCCGAGGGTGAACGACGGCCGGATGATGGCGGGATACGCGGTCTGCTGGACCAGCTCGAGCGCCTCCTCGAGGCTGGTGACGGTCTTCCCCTGGGGCGTGGCGAGACCCAGCCGCCGCATCGCCTGGGAGAACTGCGAGCGATCCTCCGCCAGCTTGATGGCCCGGGCATCGGCACCGATCAGCTCGACCCCGAACTTCGCGAGCGTCCCGTCCTCGTGCAGCTGCATCGCGACGTTGAGCGCCGTCTGGCCACCCATCGTCGGCAGCAGGGCGTCGGGGCGCTCCCGCTCGATCACCTTGCCCACCCACTCGGCCGTCACCGGCTCGATGTAGGTCCGGTCGGCGATCTCGGGATCGGTCATGATGGTGGCCGGATTCGAATTGACCAGCACCACCCGGTACCCCTCTTCCTTGAGCGCGCGCGCCGCCTGGGTGCCGGAATAGTCGAATTCGGCGCCTTGCCCGATGACGATGGGGCCGGAGCCGACGAGGAGGATGGTCTTGAGGTCAGTCCGTTTGGGCATCCACCAGATCCTGGAGTGTCTCGTCGAGGGAGTACCGGGGACGCCAGCCGATGGCGGCGAGGGTCTTGGCGGGATCGCCCACGAGGTACGGGAGGTCGGCGACACGGACCAGCGCGGGATCGGCCACCGGCCGCACCGGGGCGCCGAGGCGGTGTGCCAGGCGCTCGAACACCTCAGCCACGCTCACCCCCTCGCCCCGGGCGATGTTGTACACCTCACCCGGCACGCCGCGGGCCAGCAACCCAAGATAGGCGTCCGCCACGTCCCGCACGTCGAGCAGGTCGCGTACCGGCGTCAGGTTCCCGACCGCCACGGTGGTGGCGCCGTCGCGGCGGGCCGCCCGGATCCGCGCGGCGAACGCCGGCACGACGAAGGTGGTGGTCTGCCCCGGCCCGGTGTGGGGAAAGGGCCGCGCGATGATGACCCTGAGCCCGGTCCGCCGGGACACCTCCCCGACGGCGATCTCGGCGGCCGCCTTGCTTGCCGCGTAGGCCGACCGCGGCGTGATCGGATCGGCCTCCCGGAGGGGGCGCGGCCCACCCGCCCCGTAGACCTCTGCCGAGGACGCAAGGAGGAGCATCGGTGGGCTGGCCATCCGGGAGAGATGGTGTGCCACGCGCGCCGTCCCGGCGGCGTTCACCACCCACGCGAGCCCCGGATCCCGCGCGGCCTCACCGGCGGACGCGAGCCCCGCGAGATGCACCACCC
Organism: Gemmatimonadales bacterium; assembly: GCA_035693225.1. Classification (GTDB taxonomy): domain Bacteria; phylum Gemmatimonadota; class Gemmatimonadetes; order Gemmatimonadales; family GWC2-71-9; genus CAMLHU01. The sequence goes on from DASSGV010000073.1 coordinate 56,026, forward strand.
ACTCCGCCGGTCGGGTCGCCAACCCGGCGACGCTCGCGTCATCCGACAGGTCGAGCCGGAGCCAGCCGATCGCGGAGCGTTCCTTCGCCGTGAGGATTCCCGGCATCGGCTCGGGCGTCAGGTGGGTCCCGGTCACCCGATGGCCGGCGGCGAGCAGCGCCCGGCAGAGCCACTGCCCGGCGAAGCCGTCGGCGCCGGTGACGAGGACGTTCACCGGCGGCCGAGCCGCTCGAGATCGGCGTCGACCATCATCGTGACCAGGTCCCGGAAGCTCGTCTTCGGCGCCCATCCCAGCACCCGCTTGGCGGCCGACGGATCGGCCAGGAGCGTCTCGACCTCGGCGGGCCGCATGAACCGCGGGTCCTGCACCACGTGGCGTTTCCAGTCGAGCCCCACCCGATCGAAGGCGATCTCGACGACCTCGCGGACCGTGTGCTGGGTCCCGGTGCCGATGACGAAGTCCTGGGGCGTCTTCTGCTGCAGCATCAGCCACATCGCCTCGACGTAGTCGCCCGCATACCCCCAATCGCGCCGGGCGTCGAGGTTCCCCAGGCGCAGCTCCGTGCTCCGACCAAGCTTGATGCGGGCGGCACCGTCGGTGACCTTCCGGGTGACGAACTCCATCCCTCGGCGGGGGGACTCGTGGTTGAACAGGATCCCGCTCACCGCGAAGAGCTGGTATGACTCCCGGTAGTTGACCGTGATCCAATGGCCGTAGACCTTCGCGACGCCGTAGGGCGAGCGGGGGTAGAACGGCGTCGTCTCCGTCTGCGGCGTCTCGACCACCTTGCCGAACATCTCCGACGAGCTGGCCTGGTAGAAGCGCGCCTTCGGGTGGGCCAGCCGGACCGCCTCGAGGATGCGGGTGACACCGAGGGCCGTGAACTCCCCGGTCAGGACCGGCTGGGTCCAGGAGGTCGGCACGTAGGACTGCGCCGCGAGGTTGTAGACCTCGTCGGGCCGGTGCTCCTGCATGACCTCGGTGAGCGAGTGCTGGTCGAGCAGGTCGGCCGGGACGATGGTCACGCGTTCAAGGAGGTGGCCGATACGTTCGTAGCTGTCGTGGCTGGAGCGACGGACCACGCCGATCACGTCGTACCCCTTCCCGAGCAGGAGTTCGGCGAGGTAGGAACCGTCCTGGCCGGTGATCCCGGTGATCAGGGCCTTAGGCATCGGTCGGTCCTTCCGCCGGTTGTGTCCCGGCGCCCAAAGGGTTAATTTGCAAGGCTTTGACGGTCATCAGTCAGTCACCAGATGAGGAATCCCACGATGGCGCGGGTGTGCTCAGTGTGCGGCAAGGGGCCGACGACCGGTAACAATGTCAGCCACGCCAAGAACCGGACCAAGCGGCGCTGGTATCCGAACCTCCAGACGGTGCGGGTGGCGCTGGAGGGCGGCGTGCGCCGGGTCCAGGTCTGCACCCAGTGCCTGAAGAGCAACAAGGTCAAGAAGGCCGTCTGACGTCCTGACGGCCGGCCGGCTCAAAAAAAGGGGACCCGCAGGTCCCCTTCTTTCATTTCCGGTGACCGAGGGCAAGGCGCTCAGCCCTCGACCAGCTCGATGCGGGCCGTGTCGGCGCCGTCGCCCTTGCGGTGCCCCAGCTTGAGGATCCGGGTATAGCCGCCGGGCCGGGCCGCGAACTTGGGGCCGATCTCCGCGAACAGCCGCTGCAGCACCGCCGGATCCTTGAGCTTGCGGGCCACCTGCCGCCGCGCGTGCAGGTCGCCGCGCCGCGCCAGCGTGATGAGCCGCTCCGCGAAGGGCCGCAGCTCCTTGGCCTTCGCCTCGGTGGTCTCGATCCGCCCGTGCTCGAAGAGCGACGTCGCCATGTTGTTGAGCAACGCCCGCTTGTGGGTGCTGGTGCGGGAGAGCTGGCGACCCTTCGCGTTATGCCGCATCAGGCATCCTCGCCGACATCCGCGGAGAGCCGGGCCACCGGGGCCACGCCCGGATTGGTGATGATGAACTCGCCGGCCGACTCCTCGAAGGTCATCCCGAAGTTCAGGCCCTGGGCCCGCAGCAGCTCGGCGATCTCGCCCAGCGCCTTGTCGCCCACGTTCTTGACCTTGAGGAGCTCGTCCTCGGAGTAGGTCACGAGGTCGGCCAGGTTGCGGATGTTGGAATTCTTGAGCGAATTGAGCGACCGCATCGAGAGACCGAAGTCGTCGATGGGCCGCGTCAGGCGCTCCCGCAGTTGCACGTCGGCGCCCACGCCGCCGCGCTCACGGCCCTGCGGCACCTTGCCGAACTCGACGAAATGCCGGAAGTGCTCCTGCGCGAGGGCCGCGGCGTATGCCACCGCATCCTCGGGGGAGATGGTGCCGTTGGTCTCGACCTGGACCGTGAGCCGGTCGTAGTCGGTGCGCTGACCGACCCGGGTCTCGGCCACGGTGAAGTTGGCGCGGCGTACCGGGTTGTAGATCGCGTCGATCCGGACCACGTCGACCGGCATCGAGCGATCGGCCGGATGGAGCTCGGACTCCACGTACCCGCGGCCCTTGTTGACGTAGAGCTCGGCGGCGATGTCGCGATCATCCTGGAGCGTGAAGAGCAGGTGATCAGGATTGACGACCCGCACCGACGCGTGAGGCGTGATGTCATGGGCGTAGACCGGCCCCTTGCCATCCCGCTTGATCTTGAGGACGGCCTCGTCGACGTCGTCGGCGAGCACCAGGACCAGGTTCTTCAACCGCTGGATGATCTGGTGGACGTCCTCCAGCACGCCGGGGATGGTCTGGTGCTCGTGCACCACGCCATCGAGACGGAAGGCCCACACGGCACTCCCCCGGAGGGAGGAGAGCAGCAGGCGGCGGAGCGAGTTGCCGAGGGTATAGCCGAAACCGCGTTCGAGCGGCTGCAGCCGGAATTCGGCGACGTTGGGGTTGTCGTCCCGCTTCGTCATCTCGACGAAATGCGGCCGGACGAGCCCGGTCAGGTCGATGCTCATGGTCACTTCGAGTACAGCTCGACGATGAGCTGTTCCTGTGCGTTGATCGGGATGGCCTCACGGGCGGGACGCTCCAGCACCCGACCGACGGCCTTGTTGGTATCGACGGACATCCAGCTGGGGATCTGACCCCGGGCCGCGCGCTCCAGCGACGCCAGCACCACCGTCAGCTCGCGGCTGGCCGGCGCGACCCGGATCTCCTGGCCCACGAGCACCGGATACGACGGGATATCGAGCCGGCGCCCGTTCACCTCCACGTGGCCGTGGCGCACCAGCTGCCGCGCCGCCCGACGGCTGGGCGCAAAGCCCATCCGGTAGACGATGTTGTCGAGCCGGCTCTCCAGCGCGATGAGCAGGTTGGTGCCCTTCACCCCCGGCAACCGGGTCACGTCGAGGAAGACGTTCCGGAATTGGCGCTCGGACAGCCCGTACTGACGCTTCACCTTCTGCTTCTCACGGAGCTGCTTGGCGTATTCCGACGCCTTGCGCGGGCGCCCGGTGCCCTGGCCATGCTGGCCCGGCGGATACGCGCGACGCTCGACGGCGCACTTCTCGGTGAGACAGCGCGAACCCTTGAGAAAGAGCTTGGTGCCCTCGCGACGGCAAAGCCGGCAGGCCGGACCAGTGTAACGCGACATGGGTCAGACCCGCCGCTTCTTGGGAGGACGGCAACCATTGTGCGGGATCGGGGTGACATCGCGGATCGAGGCGACCTTGAGCCCCACCGACGCCAGCGCCTGGATGGCCGACTCGCGACCGCTCCCGGGGCCCTGGACCCGCACGTGCACCCGGCGCAATCCCATGTTCATCGCTTCACGGCCGCAGTTCTCGGCGGCCACCGTGGCGGCGAACGGGGTGGACTTCTTCGACCCCTTGAAGCCCGCCTTGCCGGCGGTGCCCCAGGCGAGCGTGTTGCCCTTGGAGTCGGTGATGGTGATGAGCACGTTGTTGAAGGTGGCCGAGATGTGGGCGACGCCCTCGGACTCGACGACCTTCTTGGCACGCTTGGCGGCCGGCGCCTTGGCAGGCGCGGCGGCGGCGGACGCGGGGGGAGTGGCGGGTGCGGTCATTTACTTCTTCGTCGCCTTCTTCTTGCCCGCGATGGCCACTCGGCGGCCCTTCTTGGTGCGGGCGTTGGTGTGCGTGCGCTGGCCGCGGACCGGGAGACCGCGGCGGTGACGCGTACCACGGTAGCTGCCGATGTCCATCAGCCGCTTGATGTTCATGGCCACTTCGGTGCGGAGCGCGCCCTCGACCTTCACGGACCGCTCGATCACCTGGCGCAGTCGCGCCACTTCGTTGTCCGAGAGGTCCCGGACGCGGGTATCCGGACTGACGCCGGTCTCGGAGAGGAGCCGGTGACTGGTGCCACGGCCGATCCCGAAGATGTACGTCAGCGCCACTTCGATGCGCTTGTCGCGCGGCAGATCCACCCCAGCGATACGCGCCATGGCTCAGCCCTGCCGCTGCTTGTGCTTGGGATTGCGCTTGCAGATCACGCGCACGACGCCCTGCCGCTTGACCACCTTGCAGTGCTCACAGATGGGCTTGACGCTGGACCGAACCTTCACGAAAACCTCTCCAAGTGCCGGGTTTATCAAGAGCTTGGCAATATACCCGCCCCTTCCACCGAGGCGCAAGTCAGGGCCCCGGAAGGACCCGAATATCCACCAGGCGCCAGCCGCTCCCCGTCCAGCGATATCCGAGCAGCACCGACTCCACCCGGGCCTCCTGGGTGCCGTCGGGGCGGAATCGGCGCCGCAGGTCCACGAACGCCCGCCGAGTCCCGACGGCACGCGCGCTCACGACCTCGACGGAGATCTCGCTGGTGCCACCCACGTACCCGCGCAGGAGGGTCACGGCCTGGGCCGACCCCACCCCGGCCGAGGGGTCGGCACCCGGCAGGCGGAGCTGGACCGGGGCGCCCGCGGCAAAGAGTCTGGCAAAATCCCGCTCGGCCCACGCCGCCCGGGCGGAGTCCCCGACCGCGGCGATCCCGTCCGGGAGGGTCGGCGCCCGCTGGGCGGCGGCGGGTCCGGCTGGGACGAGGACGAGCACCATCATTCCGATCAGGCGGGATCGCACGACCTACGCTCCTGCCCCGAGGAACTCCGTCAACACCGCCGCCGGATCCGGTGCATTGAGCAGCGGGCGCCCGACCACGAGGTGCGAGGCGCCGGCCCGGACGGCCTCGATGGGGGTGGCCGTTCGCGCCTGGTCGCCCGGCGCATCTCCGGCCCGCCGGATCCCCGGCACCACCACCCAACCGCCAGGGCCGACCACCCGCCGCACCGATGCCGCCTCGAGCGGAGAGCAGACCACGCCCCGAAGCCCGGCATCCCGCGCGGCGTGTGCCAAGCGCTCCACCTCGCGCGCCGGATCGACCGCGGGCCGGCCGAGGGCCGCGCTCAACGCCGCCGCATCGAGCGATGTGAGCACCGTGACGCCGACCACTCCCAGTTCCGGCCCGGCGGCCTCGGATGCGGCCTCGAGCATCGCGCGACCACCCAGCGTATGGACGGTGGCCATCCGGACACCGAGGGACCGGGCCGCCGCAACGGCGCCGGCGACGGTATTGGGGATGTCGTGCCACTTGAGGTCGAGGAACACCGCGAGGCCGCGTCCGGTCAACTCACGGATGAACGGTGCCCCTTCCCGCGTCATCAGCACCGAGCCCACCTTGACCCAGCGAAGCGCCGGGACCCGGTCGAGCCAACGGAGCGCCTCATCCCGCCCCGGAAGATCGAGCGCCGCGATGACCTCAACCACGGCCCGCTCCGAGCTCACGTGCCACCCGCTCGGGGAGCCGCGGATCGGCGAGGCCGGCGGTACCGATGGCGACGAGTGCCGCGCCAGCACGCAGGTACTGCCGGGCATCGTCCGCACTCCGGATCCCTCCCACGCCGATGATGGGAATGCCGGGAAGCCGTTCGGCGACAAGCCGCGTCGCGAGGACGCCGATCGGCAGCAACGGAGGACCGCTGACACCGCCGCGCCCCTGTCCGAGCCGCGGGGCGCCGCCCTCCTCGGTGAGGGCACCGGGCATGGTATTGACGAGGGACACGCCGGATGCGCCGGCCTGACAGGCGGCGTGCGCGATCGCGGGGATGTCGGGCAACACTGGCGAGAGCTTCACCACGATCGGCCGGGACGTCTCCCGTCGACACCGCGTGACAACCTCCGCCACCTGTGCTGCGTCCGTGCCGAACTCGACCCCGCCCGCGGCGGTGTTGGGACAGGACAGGTTGAGCTCGAACGCGGTGATGCCGTCGAGCCCGGAAAGCCCGGCCACGACCGCCGGATATTCATCCACCGTGAAGCCCACCACGTTGACGAGCACCGCCAGATCCGGCCATCGACCCAGCAACCACGGGAGCTCGACGTCCCGGACCGCCGCCAGACCGGGGTTGGCCAGCCCCACCGAATTGAGCATCCCGCCTGCAAATTCGGCCACGCGCGGCGCGGGATTCCCGGCCCGTGGTGCCAACGACACCGCCTTGGTGACGATGCCTCCCAGCGCCGCAAGATCGACGATGCCGGCAAGCTCACGGCCGTACCCCGCCGTGCCGGAGGCGAGCAGGACCGGGTTCTGGAAGCGATGGCCAAGGAGCGTGAGCGCCGCGGTCATTTCAGGTCATCTCGCTGCGCACGCTTGCGAAGGTCCCGGGTCGGGGCGTGCGGGTGGGCCATTGTGAACGCCAGGAGGGAGTCCTCCAGTGCGGCGTACCGCGGTGCCGGCGCCCCGGAGAACGCGAGCAAGTACGGGTTCGTTGCGTATTCGGTGCGCAGGACGCCGGCAATGGAGTCGGCGCGGGAGGGCTCCAGGCGCGCCAGCGCCAGGAGCGCCTTGGCCGCGTAGGGCGACGTCGGGGCCTCGACGGCGACCTGTCGGAAGAGGACCGCGGCGAGCTTCTGCGCCCCCACCGAATCCCGGGCGAACTCCCCCGCCAGGAAGGTGCGGATATCGCTCGACGGCGTGGCGGGCGCCAGGGAATCGAGTTGCCCACGGAGCCAGCGGATGGCGGCCAGTTCGGATCCGACCTGGTACGCCGCGGCCCCGGAGGTGGCGGCGAACCGGTCGAGATACCCCTCGGCCGAGTCGAGCTCGAGCGGACCGACAGCGCGAGCTGACCAGGCCGCGGCACGCCCGACGGCGGCCTGCCGGGCCGGCTCGGAGCCCGGTTGGAGTGAATCCACTTCGGCGAACCGCGCGAAGGCGCGGACCGTATCCCGTGTGAGCAGGCGGCGGGCGTCGTCGGCCAGCCACTGCGCCTTCTGCTGGGGTGTCACGCCCGATTCAGCGGCGCGCTTGTCGACCAGCGCGGAGCCGATCTCCGGGTCGGCGTCGCCGACGGCGGCGAAGAGAGAATCCCAGGCGATCGTGCTGTCGTGCCGGGCCAGGAGCGTATCGGCGAGCGCCGCCGCGGATCCGGGCTGCCCCGCGCGCGCCAGTGCGATGACCCGATACGCCGGGGCACGGGGATCTCCGGAGGCGAGCAGGTCGGCGGCGGCGTGCGCCGGGTCGCCGGTGGCGAGTTCCGATATGCCGACGGCGTAGAGGGCGCGGTGGCGCACGGCAGAATCGGTGCTGGAGATCAGCGGCCGGAACGCGGCGGCCGCGGCGGCCGGATCGTTGAGTTTGACGTAGCAGTCACCGAGCAGGGCGCGGGCCTCGATGACGGTGGCGCTGTCCCGGGACTGGGCGCGGACCAGTTCCAGCGGGCCGATGGCGCGTTCGCAGCTGTTGAGCCGCTGATAGGCCTTCCCGGCGAGGAAGCGCGCCGGGATCGCCCACTTGCTCCGGGGATGGCGAACGAAGGTGGTCTCCGCCTTCGCGGCCACCTGGGCCCAATCGCCCTGCGCGTCAAAGGTCCGGCCCAGCCGCTCGGCCCGCTCGGCCGCACGGGCCAGGTGGACCGCGCCGTACATGCTGTTGTAGTAGGCGCAGCCTCCCAGGCCGAGGACTCCGGCCAGCGCGAGCCACCGGACGCTGGATCGATTCACGGCGACGACGCGGCCATGCCGGCGCCGGTCTTTCGTTCATACCCGCGCAGGTAGCTGACGACGGCATCGGCCAGCGCGTTGGCGATCTTCAACTGCCCCGAGTCGGAGGTCATGAAGCGGGCGTCCGATCGATTGGTGCTGTAGCCGAGCTCGACGAGGATGGCGGGCCGGTGTGCCGTATTGAGCACCGCGAGCTGATTCGACTGGGTGACGCCCCGGTCGGTGCCCGGATGCACGCGGGAGAGGTCGTCCTGCACCAGGGCGGCCAGCTGCGCGGCCTCCCGAAGGTGCTCGTTCATCTGGAGGTCGCGCACGATGAAGTCGAGCGCCGAGGCGTTGGGGCCCGTGGTCGGCGTTTCGTAGCGGGCCGCGTCATTTTCCATCCGTGCGATGCGGCGGGAATCCTCGGTGTTCGCCTCGCCGATGATGATGGTATGGAATCCGTTGACGCGGGCGTAGTCCCGGCGCTGGCGCGGATCCAGCGCATCGACGTGCACGCTGAGGAAGAGGTCGCAGTCATCCCGGCACATCGGCGCCCGATCGCGGAGGTTGATCAGGGTATCGGTGGTGCGGGTCATCAACACCCGGATGCCGCGATGGCGCAGGGCATCGGCCAGGAGGGTGCCGACCGAGAGGGTGACGTCCTTTTCGCGGACCCCCGACGGGAAATAGAGCCCGGGGTTGCCCGGATCGACGCCGCCGTGGCCGGGATCCACCACCACCAGGTGACCGGGAAGGAGGCCATTGGGCAGTCGCTTCACCTCCGGGCGATGCGCCACGGGAGGTCCTCGTTCGACCAGCCGCGCGGCGACGGGGTCCCACACATACAGTTCCACCAGCGTGTGCGGCAGCACCGACGCCACGAATTCCAGGGGAACGTAGACCGTGTCGGCGGCGGCGTACGCGGGGGCGACGAGCGGGTCGATCCGATCGGCGTGGGTGACGAACGGCGCGTCGAGCAGGAATCGGAACGGGAGGGTCGCCACGGTCAGCTCGGCCCAGGGACCCGTCACCGCTAACCGGGCGCTGAGCGCCGTTGCCAGCGCGCCGGCCGGGAGCATCGGCGCCCCGTCACGGCCGACCACCACCGGGATGCGACTCTCGCCCCGGGGTGTGCTGATGGTCACCGTCGCAACATTGCCCGGTACGTTCCGGGGCCCCGGGGCCGCCAGGACCGTGAGGGTCAGGACCAGCGCGCCGGTCATATCCGGCCTCGGGTGCGGGCCAGGCGTTCGACCTCGCGCCGCGCGTCACGGCGCTTCATGTCCTCACGCTTGTCGTGGAGCTTCTTGCCGCGGCCGAGGGCGAGCGCCACCTTGGCGCGGCCGTCCTTCCAGTAGAGCTCGAGCGGCACCAGCGTCAGCCCCTGCTGTTCCACGGCGCCGATCATGCGCCCGACCTCCCGCTTGTGGAGGAGGAGCTTCCGCGAGCGCACCGGGTCGTGGTTCCAGCGGTTGCCCTGTTCGTATGGCTTGACGTTCATCCCTTCGAGGAACACTTCACCGCGATGGACGCGGGCAAAGGCTCCCACCAATGTGGCGTGCCCGTTCCGGAGCGACTTGACCTCGGTGCCACGCAGCACCACGCCCGCCTCCCACGTCTCGAGGATGTGGTAGTCGTGCGTCGCCCGCGGATTGCGGGCGATCGAGCGCTTGCCCTCCCCGGGCGGGGCGTGTTCGGTGGCCATTGCAATGTCCTAACTGCAAGATAGGCCTGCCGTTAGGTGGAATCAACGCGGCGCTTGCGACCCACCCGGCGGCCGACTAGGTTTGCCGCCCACGCCGGAGTGGTGGAACTGGTAGACGCGCTGCGTTCAGGGCGCAGTGGGCGCAAGCCCGTGCGGGTTCGAGTCCCGCCTTCGGCATGAGTTGAGTGAGAAGTGAAGAGTAAGAAGTGAAGAGGGAGCTCCGGCGGTATCCGGGGCTCCCTTCTTCGTTCTCCGGCCCTCCCTTGCCCCTCACCTCTTCCCTGCCCCCTCTTCCCCCCCTTTTCACTCTTCACTCTTTACTCTTCACTTCTCCCTTCTCACTTCAATACCGCGCCATCCCTGGCTCTATCTCCTCCGCCCACGCATCGATGCCCCCCGATAAGCTCCGCACGTGCGCGAACCCCGCGCCCTGGAGCAGGTCCCTGGCACGGAGCGAGCGGACCCCGCGATGGCAGATGGTCACGATGTCGCGCCGGGTATCGAGTTCGTTCATCCGTCCGGGAAGTTCCCCGAGGGGGAGGTGCAGCGATCCGTCGAGGTGACCGAGCGCCCACTCCCAGTCCTCCCGTACGTCCACCAGCAGCGGCGGCGCCTCCCCGGCAAGGGCGGTGCAAAGCTCGGCCGAGGTGATGTCCGGCGCGGCATCCATCCCCGCCGGCCCGAGACCGCAGAAGGCCTCATAGTCGATCAGCGCGGTGACCGTCGGATGGTCACCGCAGACCGGACACGCAGGATCGCGCGACAGGGCGAGCTCCCGGAACTCGAGCTTGAGTGCGTCGAATCGGAGCAGGCGTCCGATGAGCGGGGTCCCCGCGCCGACGATCCACTTGATGGCCTCCAGCGCCTGCAGGCTCCCCACGATCCCCGGCAACACGCCCACGACACCGCCTTCGGCGCAGTTCGGTACCAGCCCCGGCGGGGGCGGATCCGCAAAGAGGCAGCGGTAGCAAGGCCCTTCGGGAGGATGGAAGACCGAGACCTGGCCTTCCCACCGGAAGATGCTCCCGTACACCAGCGGCTTCCCCTCCAGCACACAGGCGTCGTTCACCAGGTAGCGGGTGGGGAAGTTGTCCGAGCCGTCCAGCACGATATCGAACCCACGGATGATCTCGCGTGCATTGGCGGCGGTGAGGCGCCCGTCGATCGGTTCGAGCACCACGTGCGGGTTGAGGTCGGCGATCCGCGCTGCGGCCGACTCGAGCTTCGGATGGCCCACGGCGGCCGTGCCGTGGAGGATCTGACGCTGGAGGTTGCTCAGGTCGACCCGATCGAACTCGACCAGGCCGAGGACGCCGACGCCGGCCGCGGCGAGGTAGAGTGCCGCGGGTGAACCCAGGCCGCCGGCGCCGACCAGCAACACCCGGGCCTGGCGAAGCTTCCGCTGGCCCTGCAGCGCGATCTCGGGCAGCACCAGGTGCCGGGAGTAGCGGATGAGCTCGGCGTTGGTGAGGTCCGGCACCACCGGTTCAGGCATGGATGCCCTCAAAGCAGAAACGCCCGACCGAACCAGCGGTCGGGCGGATGGCGCAGGCGTCGATCATCCCTGCGTCGGCGAGATGCCGACCAGCTCGACGAGGCCGGGGTCCTGTTTCAGCAGGTCCGCGAGCGAGATCCCCTCGAGCAGATCGTCCACGCGACGTTGCAGCTCCTGCCACACCGGCCGGATGCTGCACGCCGAACCGGTGTTGCAGCGCTCGGGATCGACCGGGTGGGCCTCGCAGTTCATCTCGAAGGTCTGGTGCTCCGAGGCCGTCATCACGTCACGGACGGAGATGCGAGATGCCTCGCGGGCCAGGTAGTACCCACCCCGTGCACCGCGGACGCTCTCGACCAACCCGGCCCGCCGGAGCCGCAGCAGGATCTGCTCCACGTAATCACCCGGCAGGCGCTCCACCTCGGCCAACTCCCGCGCCGCGACCGGCGATCCGTCGGACGTGGCCCGGCGGGCGAGGTGCAGGGTGATGATCAGGCTGTACTCGGTCCACGTGGTGACGCGCATGCAGGAAATATGGGACGCCGCTCCCCGGGATTCAAGCAGGGCCGGATCCGAGGTCGGCGGCGAGAATCATCCGCCGCCGGGAACGCCCTTTCCACCCGGCACACCAAGCTCGGTCATGGCGCGCAGGTCCAGGACCTCGTCGAGTTCCTTGCCCTTGAGCAGGCCTTTCTTGACCACCAGCTGCTTGACGGTGAGGCCCGTCGCCAGCGCCTCCTTGGCGAGCTTGGCGGCATCAGCGTACCCGATCTTCGGAGCGAGTGCCGTCACGAGCGCCGGGCTGCGCTCCAGCCAGTGCTCGCATTGCGCCGCATCGGCCTCGATGCCGGTGATGCACCGTTCCGTGAACACCGCCGTCGCGTTGGTGACGATCTGCAGCGCGAAGACCACGTTGTGGGTGATGACCGGCATCATCACGTTCAGCTCGAGCTGGCCCGCCTCCGCCGCCAGTGCCACGGTCTGGTCGAGGCCGAGCGCCTGGTAGCAGACCTGATTGACCATCTCGGCGATCGATGGATTGACCTTCCCCGGCATGATGCTCGATCCCGGCTGCACCGGCGGAAGCAGGATCTCGGCCAACCCGGTCCGCGGTCCCGAGGCCAGGAGCCGGATGTCATTCGCGATCTTGTTGAGGTCGATGACATACGCGCGGAGAGCACCGCTGAAGGACGCGATGTCGCCCATCGACTGCATCAGCTGGATCCGGTCCTCGGCCACCTCGAGGTCCAGGCCGGTCACCCCACGCAGGTGCTTCACCATCAGCGCCGGATACTGCGGCTCGGCGTTGATGCCCGTACCCACCGCCGTGCCGCCGATGTTCATCGCCCGGAGCCAGCGCGCCACCTCCGCGAGCTTGGCCCGGTGCCGCGCCACCGTATGGCCATAGGCGGTGAACTCCTGGCCCAGGCGGATCGGGGTGGCATCCTGCAGGTGGGTCCGGCCGGACTTCACGATCCCGTCGAAGGCCCTGCCCTTGGCCAGGAGCGCGGCGGCAAGACCGTCGAGCGCGGTCAGCAGGTGCGGCAGGCTGGCCAGGGTGGCCAGCCGCATCGCGGTGGGGATCACGTCGTTGGTGCTCTGCGCCATGTTGACATGGTCGTTCGGATGGATCGGCGCGTAGGCGCCCCGAGGGGCCCCGAGGATCTCGTTGGCACGATTGGCGAGCACCTCGTTGCAGTTCATGTGGTGGCTGGTCCCGGCACCGGCCTGGTAGACGTCCACGATGAACTGGTCGCGGTGCTGGCCGCCAAGCACCTCGTCGGCCGCCCGCACGATGGCATCCGCGAGCTTCGGATCGAGCCGCCCCGTCTCCTTGTGGGTCAGCGCCGCGGCCTTCTTGATCCAGATGACCGCATCGACGAAGAGCGGCAGCGGCCGAAGTCCGGAGATGGGAAAATTCTCGCTGGCACGGAGGGTCTGGATGCCGTAGAGCGCCTCGGCGGGCACCTGCTTCTCGCCGAGCGAATCCGTTTCGGTGCGGGTGGTCTTGGTCATGCGGGTCACGGGTGGTGGGGCGTGGATCGTGCGCCGGCCGGTGTGTCGTCCTGACCGGCACCATCGGGTCGTGGGTAACCTAACACGACTGCTGCATGCTCGGTCATTCCGGCGCCGCGGGAGCGCGGTGGCGGAACCAGGCACGGAACGCCGCCCATCCATAGATGCGCGCCGCGAGCCCCAGCCCGAGGACCACACCCACGACCGAGGTGTAGAAGCGCCACCAGACGAGGAGCTCGGCCCCTTCGCCCCCGAGCGACCCGGCGGCTCCGGCGAGGAATCCGAGTTCCACCACGCCGGCGCCGGACGGCGTCGGGAGGATCATCTGGCTGTACAGGAGGGCGAACGATCCGAGGAAGAGCGGACCCATCGGCGGCGGTGAAGGCAAGGTCAGCGCCAGGACCGGAAGGATGGCCGTCCGGGCGGCCACGTTGACGAACGACAGCGGTTGGCTCAGCACGATGGGCCAGTGCGGCATCCGCCGCCAGTACACCCGCACCCGCTGCCACGACCGTCGGAGCCGATCGGGCGCAGACACCCTGATCCAGCGACGCGCCAGCCACCAGAGCAGGATGCTCACCACCCCGACGACGGCGAACCAGGGCCACATCCCGTGCATATGGCGCACGATCCCCGGTTCGGCGGTCTGCCACCATTCGGGGGCGTACCGCCAGGTGAGGAAGGCGCCGCCAGCGATGATCATCGGCCAGCCGAGGAGCGCCTCCACGGTGATGGCCACGATGGCCGCTTCGGTGGGGATCCGATAACGGAGGATCCCCGCGAGCCGGGCCGGCTCTCCGCCCAGCCGGGCGGGGGTGAGCGAACAGGCGGCGTCGCCGAAGGCGTTGACCACGATCCCTTCGCCGAGGGAGAGCGGCGACCCGATCGAATCACAGAAGAACTTGAGCCGGAGCGACCGCGCCACGATGTCCGCCGTGACGAGCCCGATGCAGATCAGGTGCGCGGTGAGCGGATCGAGGCGCATCAGGATGCGTACTCCGCGTATCGCACCACCGGATGCTCGGCCGGCCAGCGCGTGAGAGCGCGTTCGATCGACCGGACCACCGTTGGATGGCGAAGGTCACCGGGGTGGAGGGCCAGGCGGATGACGGGAGCGCCGCGCTGCAGCTTCCACCGGGCATCGGCGACGATGGAGGATCCGCGGGCCCGCACGCCCGAGCGGGCACTCCACCGAAGGGCCGGTGCCCTGACCCGACCGCGTGCGGGGTGGATCTGCAATCCGTGCTCGTCCTCGGTGAATCGAAGGCCGAGATCGGCGGCCGCGCGATGGGTCGCGGCCCGACAGAGCCAGGCCGGCGGAACGAATCCGACCGGCGAGAGCCCGAGCGCGTGCAGCCGGTCGATCCCACGCTCCATCCGGACGCGCGCCGCGGCGTAGTCGAGGGTCAGGAACTCTCCCTCCCGCGCCGTGCGACCCCACGCCCGGAGCGAGTCGCCGATACCGCGGCGCAGCCCGACCTCGTCATGCCGTTCCCCATGCAACACGATCTCGGCGCCGGCCGATGCGCGCGCCAACAGCCACTGCACGAACCGCGGGTGACCCTCCAGCGGCCACTCCCCGTGCCAGTCCGGCACGGCGAAGAGGGCCGGTTCCACCCCGATCCGGACGCACATCGCGTGCAGGGTCCGGACCTCGGCCTCGAACGCCGGGGTAACGTCGTGGATCGAGACGAGGAGCGTCATCGCGCAAGCACCCGTCGATACTCGGCGAACATCGTGTCGAGTGCCGTGGTCCAGGAATGATGCCGTTCCGCGAACGCACGGCCGCGATCGCCGAGAGCCTGAAGATCGGAACCGAACAAGGCCACGGCCTGGGTCGCGCACGCGGCCACGTCTCCCGGTGGGTAGAGCGCGCCGGCGCCCGAGGCGATGACCTTCTCCGCCACGCCTCCCTCACCGGCGGAGAGCACCG
Source organism: Gemmatimonadales bacterium (assembly GCA_035693225.1). GTDB lineage: Bacteria > Gemmatimonadota > Gemmatimonadetes > Gemmatimonadales > GWC2-71-9 > CAMLHU01. The sequence goes on from DASSGV010000073.1 coordinate 71,108, forward strand.
GCACACCGCTCGCCAATGCCTCGAGTGCCGCGAGCCCGAAGGTCTCGATCGGACAGGGGGCCACGTACAGATCGGCGGCGGCGAGCAGGTCGGCGAGAACGTCGCGATCGGGCTCGAATCGGCGCCAAAGCACCTTTCCCCGGGCCATCCGTCGATACCGCTGCTCCGACGGCCCCGCACCCACCACCACGAGCGTGGCACCGGTCCGGCGCTCGACCTCCGGCCACGCCCGCAGGACCACATCGAGTTCCTTTTCTCCCGCCAGCCGCCCGATGTGGATCGCGAGCGGCCCGGTGGGCCACCCTTCGCGTCGCCGGACCTGGGCCGAGCGTTCACGGCGATCGGGCGAGAACAGGTCGAGATCGACGCCAAGAGGGACCCGAACCACGTTGGCGACACCGCGGGATTCGAGATCGCGGGCGGCGAACTCCGAACCGACGAACGTGGCCGCAAAGAGCCGACTCACCCGCCGGACATAGCGCCATCCCAGTTCGGCCAGGCGGCGCCGGCCCGCGGAGGCCCTGACGGGATCGGGTGCGATGACGCGGGGGATGTTGGAGTGGTAGAACCAGACCATCGGGATGCCGAGGCGCCGATCGGCCCACCGGGTCATCCACGGCACCGCGAACGGACTCCCGACCTCGATGATGTCAGGTCGCTCCTGTTCCAGGATCCGCCGAAGCGCACGGGGAGCCACGAGGAACCGGTAGGGGTGCTGAAACGGGATCGCGGGTCCGCGCAGCCAGTAACAGCGCACCCCGTCGATCTCGGTCCGTCCGGCGCGCCGGGCCGGGAGCACCATCACCTGGCGCAGCGCCGGCCGCTCGGAGACGTACCGGGCCTTCTCGAGGAGGTAGGTACGGATGCCGCCGGTGGTCGGCCCGAAATACTTGGTGACATCGAGGATCGTGAGCGCCGCGCCGGGGCGCTGGGCCGACGGCGCCTCGGGCCGGTATCGGATCCCTCGTCCCCCGTCGCCGGGAACGAGCGCCCCCGCGATCCCGGCAGCAGACGCCGGGGCGGGTGATTCAGTCGGAGCAGTCACCGAGGGGATACACGGTGCCGCAGTTGGGGCACGGATTCTTGCAGCCCCAGACCCGGGAGACGACCGGGAAGCCACAGCGGTTGCAGGCAGGCGGATCGGACGAGCGGGTGGGCGGCTCGGCAGATGGGTGGCTGGAGGAACGATCGGGCGACGGCGTCGACTCCGGCGGGAGGTCGGGGCGCCGCGATTCAGCGCCCATGGCGCACCGCGCCCAGGTATGGATTGGTCTCCCGTTCCACACCGATGGTGGTCGGTCGTCCGTGGCCCGGAAAGACCGTGGTGGTGTCGGGGAGCGCCAGCAGCACCCGCTGGATGCTGTCGATCAGGGTGTGATGATCGGCGCCGGGGAGGTCGGTCCGGCCGATCGTGCCGCTGAAGAGCAGATCGCCACTGAAGACCGCATCGGCGCCGATGAAGCAGACGTGGCCGGGGGAGTGTCCCGGCACGTGGCGGACCGTGAACGGATGCCGGCCCACGGTGACGACCTCTCCATCCCGCCAGCCGGCGTCCGGGGGAGGCATCTCGATCGGCAGACGGGATTCCGCCGCGTCGTCCGGCGCCGCATCGTACAGGAAGCGGTCGTCGGGATGCAGGCGGATCGGTGCGCCGGTCGCGGCACGCACCGCGCCGACACCGAGCACGTGATCGACGTGGCCATGGGTGAGCCAGATCGACGACAGCGACCAGCCGCGGTGGCGCAGGGCGGCCAGGGCGCGTTCGGGCTCTTCACCGGGATCGATCAGCACCGCGACGCCGGAGTCGGGATCGCCGAGGAGGTAGCAGTTCTCGACGTAGCGGCCGTTGGGGATCGTCTGGACCGCGAGGTCAGACACCGGCCTGGCTCCGCTGTTGCGCCAGGTATTTCTCCACCGCAATGGCGGCGGTGGTGGCGTCACCCACGGCGGTGGTGACCTGTCGGGTGAGCTGGACGCGAAGGTCGCCCGCGGCGAAGAGCCCCGGGATGGAGGTCATCATCCGGTCGTCGGTCACCAGATATCCCCCGGCATCGTGCGCGGCGTGCCCCTTGATGAGGCCACTGTTGGGCTTGAACCCGACGAAGATGAAGCACCCGGTCACGTCGAGGGTCGAACCCTGGCCGGACACCGTGTCTTCCAGCCGCAGATGGGTGAGGCCGGACGCCCCGCCCACTAACTCCAGCACCTTCGTGTTCCAGACCACCTCGATCTTCGGATTGGCAAAGAGCCGGTCCTGCAGGATCCGGGAGGCCCGGAGTTCGTCACGGCGGTGCAGCAGGTACACCTTGGCCGCGTAGCGCGTGAGGTAATCGGCCTCCTCCACCGCCGCATCGCCGCCGCCCACCACCGCGATCGTGTCGCCCTTGAAGAACGCCCCGTCGCAGACCGCACAATACGACACGCCGCGGCCGGCGTACTCAAGCTCCCCGGGCACGTCCAGCTTGGTCGGCGTGCCGCCGGCGGTGAGGATGACCGTCGGCGCGCGGTAGGTGGTGCCGGAGTGGGTGGCGACCGTAAAGGTGCCATCGTCCTGTTTCTCGACCGACTCGACCGTCTCCTGCCGGATGCGGGCGCCGAACTTGAGGGCGTGGTCGGTCATCTTCACCGCCAGATCGCGGCCCAGGATATGCTCGAACCCCGGGTAATCCTCGATCACCTCGGTGTTGAGGAGCTCACCACCCGTCGCTCCACGTTCCAGGAGCACCGCGTCGAGCATCCCCCGCGCGGCATACATCGCCGCGCAGAGCCCCGCGGGCCCGCCGCCGATGATGATGGTGTCGAATTCGTGCGTGCCAAGTTCGGACATAGTTCAGTCAATCCGTGGAACTGTGGAACTGTGCGCCTGTGCGCCTGTGCGCCTGTGCGCCTCACATAACATAGTCGCGCTTTCCCCATCCCACTCAACGATCCGCGGTTCCCGGCGCGCCGACGCGCAGGAGCCCGGTCGCCCCGTGACAGGACGAGACGGTCCCCACCACGAGCGCCCCCCTCCCCTGCTCCACGACATCGATCAGCATCCGCTCGGCCGCCACCACGGCACCGACGCTGAACCCGCCGACGCCGTGGACGAGATGGCGCACCTGGAAGAGGACCGGCCCCGCGAGATCGTTGGCCCGACAGAACCGTTCCAGCGCATCGGACATTTCCCAGGTGCGGGGTGCCCGGATGACGGGACAGAGCGCGGGTTCGGTGCAATGCGTGGGGCAGGTCCAGTCGGCGAACGACACGTACGTGCTCCCGTCCCGTCCCTGACGCTCGTACGGCGTCCCCAGCGCACCGGGGAGCGGGCCCGAGTCGATGGCCCGGTCGCGCCAGCGATCGGACGCACGCCGGATGAGCCACTCAAAGAAGAGATGTGGCATCAACGGCGACGGAATGACGACATCGCCCTCGCCCGCCGGCGCCGTCTCGAGATAGCGATCGAGGAAGCCGGCCCACTCCGCCTCGACGACCTCGAGGCCCGGCACACCGAGGAACTCGGTGACCGCGGCGCACTTCGGGTCCCGATCCACTACCAGGAGCCGTTCGAACCTTGCCTTCTCCCGGGCGCGCGCCTCGATCATCTGTCGAGCGTAGAAGGATCCGTAACAGCCGCCGCCGATGATGATGACATCGCGAAGGACGGTAGGCGCGTCCATCCTAGCGGAGCAGCCGGCCGCCGTCGACCACCAGGATCTCGCCCGTCACGTAATCGCCGCCTTCGAGGAGGTAGAGCACCGCGCGGACCACGTCCGAGGGCGCGCCCAGTCGGCGGAGCGGCGTGGTCTCGGCAAAATGCCGACGGGTCGGCTCGTCCCACGCCTCCGGCAGGAGCACAGCCCCCGGCGCCACCGCGTTCACGGTGATCTCCGGCGCCAGCGACCGGGCCAGTGTCTTGGTGAGCATCACGACGCCCGCCTTGCTGACGCAGTGGACCAGATAGTCGGGCCACGGCTCGAACCCGGCGATGTCGGCCAGGTTGACGATCTTCCCGTGCACTGCCTTCAGGGCCGGCAACGCACCCTGCGCGCAAAAGAAGGCGGCGCGCAGGTTCAGGTCCATGGTGGCGTCCCAGCTCTCCGGCGTGATCTCGGCCACCGGCGCACGGACCATCACCGCGGCAGAATTGATGAGCACATCCAGGCGGCCGAACGATGCCGCGACCCGACGGGGGAGCTCCCGGGCAGCGGCGGCGTCCCCGAGATCGGCGGCGAACACCTCCGCTCGCCGGCCATGCCGCGCGGCCAGCGCGGCCAGTTCGGCGGCGCCCTCACCGGAGGCGTGGTAGTGGAGGGCCAGGTCCATTCCGCGATCGAGGAGCCCGCCCGCAATGGCGGCCCCGAGCCGGCGTCCAGCGCCGGTGACGAGGGCGACCCGACCGGCCAGTTCCATCGGTCAGAGATCCCCGTTGGTGATCGGCAGGATGTGGCCGGTGATCGCGAGCGCCGCCGGACTGGCGAGGAAGAGGACGCCATCGGTGATCTCGGCCATCTCCACCCACCGCACCGGGCCAGCCCCCACCGCCGTGACGTTGTCCGGCGTGCGGACCATCCCGGGTGCCACGGCGTTGACCCGCACCTTCCGATCGCGCAGCTCGAGGGCCAGCGACGTGGTGAGCCCGGCGACCGCACTCTTGGCCGCCGCGTACACCGCCATCGGCGCGAGGGGACGCAGCGCCGCCATCGACGCGAAGTTGACGATGCACCCTTCGCTTGCGGCCAGCGCATCGACCGCGGCACGACACATCAGGAACGCGGTCTTCACGTTGATGTTGACCTCGCGATCGAACGCGGCGAGGTCGGTCCCGGCGATCGGCCCGTAGGTGGTGAGCCCGCCCGCCACGTTGACGAGGACGTCGAGTCGGCCGAAGTGCTTGAGGGCGGTCTCGACGGCGAGGGCCGCGGCGTCGGGCTCGGTGAGGTCTCCCGCCGCCGCGCGGGCGTCGATCTTCCGTCCCTGGAACTCCCTGACCCGCTCCGACACCGCCACGGCGTTCCGATCGCAGACCACCAGCTTGGCCCCGGCCGACCCGAAGGCTTCCGCCACCGCGTGACCGATCTGGTTGCTGCGGGCGACGCCGGTGACGAGCGCGACCTTGCCGCTGAAGTCGAACGAAAGCCCCATCATTCCTCCCCAAGTCCGTCCAGCGTGATCTCCGCCCCCGGCGCCCCGCGCGCGCCGAAGAGCACGGTGCCATCCCGGTCGATCAGGTAGACGGTGCGGTCGATGCGCGCGCCATCCGGCCGCACGGCCTGGTACATCCGGGCGATGGCCAGGTCCGGGTCCGACAGGAGCGGGAACGGGAGTCCCAGCCGGACGGCGTAATCCGTGTGGGCGACGACCGGCGCGGGGTTGACCCCGAATGGCCGTACATCGGCATCCCGATAGGCGATGATCTCATCGCGCAGCACCGCCAGCTGACGATCGCACCCGGGGGTGTCGTTGCCGGGGTAGAACACGAGCAACACCCGATGCTCCGCCAGGACCTCCGCCAGGCGCACGGTACGGCCATCGGACGCCGGTGCCGTGAAGTCCGGCGCCCGCGTGCCGCGGGGGAGCGGGGTATCCGGGTCGGTCACGCCGGCACCCGCCGGGCCCGTTCGGTCTCGAGCGCCGTCAGCCATTCGAGCGGCACCTGCTCCGAGCCGATGGTGCCGTGGGTGGCGTCGTCCTCGCCCCCGTGCCAGTCGCTGCCGCCGGTGCGGAGGAGGCCGAGGCGTTCGGCGTATTCGGTCAGATTGGTGCGGGTATCGCCGGCGTGGCTGGGGTGACGGGTCTCGACGGCATCGAGCCCCTCGGCCTTGAGGCGCTGGAGCACCGCGTGGGATCCGCGATCCTTCAGGTGCGCCGCCGAGACGAGACCGCCGGCCAGATGGACCCGCCGGGCCACTTCCGCGAAGGGCGGAAGGCGCTTGTCCACGTACGCCACGCGGCCCCGGCCGATCCAGCGATCGAATCCCTCCTGGATGCCGCGGGCATGGCCGAGGCGGACCAACGCGCGCGCCACGTGAGGCCGACCCATCGCGCCGCCCCGTGACTCCGCACGCACGTCGTCGACGCCGATGCGGATGCCCTGCCCGACCAGGCGGTCGACCATCTCGCCCACCCGGCGTTCGCGGTCGGCGCGACAGTCGGCCAGGAACGACTCCAGCTGCGGGTCGCTCTCGGGGAGGAGATATCCAAGCACGTGCATCTCGCCCCACGGCGCGGCGACCGAGAACTCGCAGCCCGCCACCACGCGCACGCCCAGCCGCTCGCCGGCGACCCGGGCCTCGGGCACTCCGGCGAGCGTGTCGTGGTCGGTCAGGGCCATCGCCGTGAGGCCCGCCGCCCGGGCCCGGGCCACCACCTCGGCCGGTGCAAGCTCGCCATCGGACGCGGTGGAGTGGAGGTGCAGATCGACCGTGGCGTTCAGCGCTGGTATCCCGTTTCCGGCGTCATGGCGGCGGGCGCCGACGTCGCGAGGAGTTCGCGCAGCTCGGTGTCGGTGAGCGCGTCCAGCGACAGGTCGCGGATCCGGGCTCCAGTCGGGGAATAGCGGGTCACGCGGCGCTCGCGGTCATCGCCGGTGCCGCGAACGAAGAGCAGACCGAACTCGTCGCGCACGTACTGGGTGTTCCACCCGGTGGGCCAGGCGGTCCATTCGGCGCCGTCGGCAGTGAACTTACGGGGCATCGGGTCCCTCCTCGCGGTCGATCGGTGCGGTGAGCGGCACCTCATTCCAGAGCGCCCACGCGTCCGGTGCGTAGTCCGCCAGGGCATTGAGGCGCGACTCCAGCCTTTCCTCCTGCGGCGATCGTGAGGCCTGCGTCCGATGGGACGCGACCGACGGGCTCTCGCTGAACTCCAGGAAGGTGTGACGGTCCGCGGCGCTCCGGAACACCCAGAGGTGCTGGCCGCGCTCCCCGAGCGCGAAGGCCAGGTCGCGCAGGGTGGCGAGATACTCCGCCTCCCGCCCCGCCGGCACCGCGGCCCGGGACACGCTCAGGCAGCGCGGCATCTCAGGCCGCGCTGTCGGGAAAGTCCTGGAGGCTCTTCTTGACGTCGGCCATGAACCGGTCGGCATCGGACCCATCGACGATCCGGTGGTCGAACGCGAGCGAGAGGAGCCCGCGGGTACGGATGGCGATGGTGTCGGTCCCATCGGGCAGGGTGACGACGGCCGGCTGCTTTTCGATCGTCCCCACGCACAGGATGGCCACCTGCGGCTGGTTGATGATCGGCGTGCCGATGATCGACCCGAAGCCGCCGGGGTTGGTGATCGTGAAGGTCCCCCGCTGGACTTCGTCCGGCGAAAGCTTCTTGGTGCGGGCCCGTTCGCCCAGGTCGTTGATGGCGCGCGCTACGCCGAGGAGCGAGAGCTCGTCGGCGTGCCGGATGACCGGGACGATGAGGCCCCAGTCGAGCGCCACGGCGATCCCGACGTTGATATCGCGGCGATAGATGGTACTGTCGCCGTTGACGGCGGCGTTCACCACCGGATGTTTGCGCAGGTTGTCGGCCACGGCCTTGGTGATGAACGCCAGGAAGGTGAGATTCACGCCCCGATCGGCGTACTCCTTCTTCTGCTTCGCGCGCACCTGGGCCACGCGGGTGTAGTCGATCTCGAAGATGGTGTTCACGTGGGCCGAGACCCGGCGCGACATGATCATGTGATCGGCGGTGAGCTTGCGGATCTTCGACCACGGCTCGACCCGATCGCCCTCCCACGGTTCGTTGGGGATGTGGGCCACCGTACCGGCCATCGCAGGCGGGGCCTGCGGGGCGCGGGCGGCGGCCTGCGGGGCCGGGGCGCCGGAGGCCAGGAAGCTCTCGAGGTCGCTTCGGGTGACCCGCCCGGCAAGCCCGCTCCCGGCAATGGCACCGATGTCGACCTGATGTTCCGCGGCCATCTTGCGCACCAGCGGCGTCGAGCGGCGGCGGAGCCGCTCCTCCGCCGTCTCGCTGCCATTCCCGGACGCGACCGGAACGGCCGCCGGCCGAGGGGTGGGCGCCTCGCCCACCCGAGCCTCGCCCACGCGAGGAGCGGGTGCGGCTGCCGGTGCGGGCGGGGTCGGTACCGCCGGCGGCACCGGCTTCGATGCCTCGGGCTTCGGTGCGGAAGGGGCCGCCGCCGGGGCCGGCGCCTGGGTCGATGCCGCAGCCGACGCGTCGGTCTCGATCCGGGCCACGATCGTCTGCACCGCCACGGTCTGGCCTTCCTGCACCAGGATCTCGGCCAGGACGCCGGCGGTGGGCGCCGGGATCTCGGCGTCGACCTTGTCGGTGGAGATCTCGAAGATCGGTTCGTCGCGCTTGACGGCGTCGCCGACCTTCTTGATCCACCGGGACAGCGTGCCCTCGGCGATGGACTCGCCCATCTGGGGCATGGGTACGTCGATCTTGGCCATTCTCGGATCCTTGTCGTCGTCGTTAGTCGATCATCGTTGGTCGTTGCTTGCAGGTCACTGCGTCGGCGCAGACCTGAGGACCAACGTCCTATGTCCGTTCAGTACCCCACCACCCACCGCGCCGCGCGGACGATGTCGCTGGTCTGCGGCAGCACGAACGCCTCCAGGGCCGGGGCGTACGGCAGGGGAACATCGTGCGCGGCCACCCGCCGGACCGGGGCGTCGAGCCATTCGAAGCAGTGCTCGTTGATCCGGGCCGTGATCTCGCCGGCAATGCCGCCGGTCACCGTGTCCTCGTGCACGATCAGCGCCCGGTTGGTCTTGCGCACCGAGGCGAAGATCGCCTCGTCATCGAGCGGTGCCAACGTGCGGAGGTCGATCACCTCGACCGACACCCCCGCCTCTGCCAGCCCCTCCGCCGCCTCGAGGGACTTCCAGACCGTCGCCGCATAGGTGATGATCGAGAGGTCGGTGCCTTCCCGCGCCACCCGCGCCTTGCCGATCGGCACCAGGTGCTCTCCCGGGGGCAGCGTCTCCTTGATCCGACGGTAGAGATACTTGTGCTCGAAGAATAGCACACAATCGTCGTCGCGGATGGCGCTCTTGAGGAGGCCCTTGGCGTCGGCGGCGGTGGCCGGGTACACGATCTTGAGCCCCGGCGTATGGAAGAACGCCGCTTCGGGGTTCTGGGAATGGAACGGGCCGCCACGCACGTACCCGCCGCTGGGTCCCCGCACCACCATCGGACACCCCAGGAACGCGCGGTAGCGCGCGGTGGCCACGTAGTTGGTGAGCATGTCGTAGCCGCAGGAGATGAAGTCGATGAACTGCATCTCGCAGACCGGCCGCATCCCCATATGGGCCGCTCCGGCCGCGGCGCCGATGATGGCGGCCTCGCTGATCGGCGCGTCGATGACCCGCTGCGCGCCGAACCGGGCGTGGAGCCCCTCGGTGGCCTTGAACGCGCCGCCGTAGGCGCCGATGTCCTCGCCCAGGCAGAAGACGTTCGGGTCCCGCTCCATCTCCTCGACCAGCCCCTGCCGGATCGCCTCGAGATAGGTGACCTCAGTCATTGTATGTCCCCCACCCCTGCGCCCGCTCCGGATGTTCGGCGGGCCACCCGGCACCCTCCCGATACCAGAGCGCCGGAGCGGCGGGTGGGTCGGCATAGACGCCGTTCAGCGCATCCAGCGCCTCGGGCGCCGGCGACCGCTCGGCCTCATCGGTGGCGGCATCGACCTCGGCGCGCACCCGCTCGTCGATGGCGGCGAGCGCCTCCGCCTCCACCCCATACTCGCTGCGCAGCACCTTGACGTACCGGTCGATCGGATCGTTGCCGGAGGCCCACCGGTCGATCTCCCCCGGTGGCACATACGACTGGTCGTCGTGCTCGGCGTGGCCCTTGCGACGGTAGGTATGCAGTTCGATGAGCGAGGTGCCGCCCCCCTGCCGGGCCCGTTCGACGGCGTTCCTCGTCACGTCGTACACGGCAAGGATGTCGTTCCCGTCTGCCTCGAACCCGGGGATCCCGTAGCCGGGCGCCTTGTCGACGAAGCGCCGCGCCGCCGTCTGGCGGTGGGTCGGGGTCGAGTAGGCGTAGCCGTTGTTCTCGATGATCACCACGAGCGGGCAGCGCTGCACGGCGGCGAAATTGATCCCCTCGTGGAAGGCGCCGGTGGAGGTGGCGCCATCTCCCACGTAGACCAGGCCGACCCGCGGCTCCCCGCGAAGGCGGAAGGAGAGCGTGACGCCGGCCATCACCGGCACCATGTCGCCCAGGTGGGATATCTGTCCGATGAATCCTCGCTCGGGCGCCCCGAAATGGATGTTGAGTTCCCGCCCGCGGGTGGGGGAATCGCCCTTGGCCATGTACTGCCGGAGGATCTCCAGCGGGGTGGCGCCCTGCACCAGCATCGAGCCCAGGTTGCGGATGAGGGGCGAGAGGACATCACCCTTCGCGCGGTCGAGTGCGAAGGCGCTGCCGACGGAGTCCGCCTCCTGGCCGAGCGAGCGGAAGAGCCCGCCGACCACCTTGGTCTGCCGGTAGAGGGCGACCAGCCGCTCCTCCAGCGTCCGGGTCAGCCGCATCCAGGAGTAGAGTTCGAGGAGCTGGGCGTGCGTGAGCCCGGCCGGGGGGGCCTTGGGGGGCGTGGCGGCAGACGATGACGGCGGCATCCGGATCCAGATTGAAGAGCGCGCAAGTATCGAACGGGGAAAGATTTCCCTCCCGGCGGGGGGAGTCAAGGAAGCGGGAGGGGGCCGGGGCGTAGCGGTACCGGGACCGAGAAGATCAGGATGTCCGCTGCAGACGCCGAGAGGGCCCCGGAACTGTCCGGAGCCCTCTCAGATGGCCTGCGTCTCTGCGCTGCTACGTCTACTGCGATTCGATCCGCATCCCGTAGAACGACCGGTAGATGAACCAGACCGAGACCACGAAGAACGCCACCGCCAGGACATGGCCCAGCATCGGGCCGTTGGCGTCGCTGAGCGAGACCGCCAGTTCGACGGCCAGGAGGCCGAAGAGGGTGGTGAACTTGATGACCGGGTTGAGGGCCACCGAGCTGGTGTCCTTGTAGGGATCGCCCACGGTGTCGCCGACGACGGTGGCGGCGTGGAGCGGCGTTCCCTTCTGCTTGAGCTCGACCTCCACGATCTTCTTCGCGTTGTCCCATGCGCCACCGGCGTTGGCCATGAAGATGGCCTGGTAGAGCCCGAAGAGCGCGATGGAGATCAGGTAGCCGACGAAGAAGTACGGTTCGACGAAGGCGAAGGCGAGCGTCGCGAAGAAGACGGCCAGGAAGATGTTCCACATCCCCTTCTGCGCGTACTTCGTGCAGATCTCGACGACGGCCTTGCTGTCCTCGACCGACGCCTTGGTGACGCCCTCGAGCTTGATGTTCGCCTTGATGAACTCGACGGCGCGGTAGGCGCCGGTGGTCACGGCCTGGATCGACGCGCCGGTGAACCAGTAGATCATCGCCCCGCCGCAGATGAGGCCGAGCAGGAAGGGGGCGTGCAGGATCGAGAGGTTGGACACCAGCGCCGGTTCCAGGCCGTTGGTGAGCGCCATGATGATCGCGAAGATCATCGTGGTGGCCCCGACGACGGCGGTGCCGATCAGCACCGGCTTGGCGGTGGCCTTGAAGGTGTTGCCGGCGCCGTCATTCTCCTCGAGGTGATGCTTGGCCTTCTCGAAGTCGACGTCGAACCCGTAGTCCCGCTTGAGTTCCGCCTTGATGTTGGGCAGCGTCTCGATGACCGACAGCTCGTACACCGACTGGGCGTTGTCGGTCACCGGGCCGTAGGAATCGACCGCGATGGTGACGGGGCCCATGCCCAGGAACCCGAACGCCACCAGGCCGAAGGCAAAGACCGCCGGCGCCAGCATCAGCGCCGGGGGGAAGGTGGTGCCGACCCCGTATCCGATGGCCATCAGCACCAGCATCGTGATGCCGAGCCAGTAGGCGCTGAAGTTGCCGGCCACGAGGCCCGAGAGGATGTTGAGCGAGGCGCCTCCCTCGCGCGAGGAGGTGACCACCTCGCGGACGTGGCGGGACTCGACCGACGTGAACACCTTCACGAACTCGGGGATGATGGCCCCGGCGAGCGTGCCGCAGGTGACCACCGTCGACAGCTTCCACCAGAGCGTCGTATCGCCCTGGACCGACGGGATGGTCAGGTACGACGCGACGTAGGTGATGACCACCGAGATGATCGAGGTGAGCCACACCAGGGTGGTGAGCGGCACCTCGTAGTTGAGCTTGTCGACCTGCTGGAAGCGGGCCTTGGCGATGGCGGCGTTGAGGAAGTAGGAGATCCCGGCCGCGATGATCATCATCACCCGCAGCACGAAGATCCACACCAGCAGCTGGACCTGGACCACGGCGTCCGGGACCGCCAGCAGGATGAAGGTGATGAGTGCGACGCCGGTGACGCCGTAGGTCTCGAAGCCGTCGGCCGAGGGGCCGACGGAGTCGCCCGCGTTGTCACCGGTGCAGTCGGCGATAACGCCGGGGTTCCGCGCGTCGTCTTCCTTGATGTTGAAGACGATCTTCATCAGGTCGGCGCCGATGTCGGCGATCTTGGTGAAGATGCCGCCGGCGATCCGGAGCGCCGCGGCGCCCAGCGATTCGCCGATGGCAAAGCCGATGAAGCAGGGTCCGGCGTAGCTGCCCGGGATGAAGAGCAGGATGCCGAGCATCATCAGGAGCTCGACGCTGATCAGCAGCATCCCGATGCTCATCCCCGCCTTGAGCGGGATGTCGTAGCAGGGGAACGGCTTGCCCTTGAGGCTGGCGAACGCGGTGCGGCTGTTGGCGAAGGTGTTGACCCGGATGCCGAACCACGCGACGCTGTAGCTCCCGGCGATGCCGAGCAGGCTGAAGAGCAGGATGACGACGACGGTGCCGAGCGGATACCCGTGCACCACGGCGCCGGTCGCGTCGGCCGTCGGGGCCAGTTCGCCGAAGTAGAGGCCCGCCACGGCGCCGATGAACACCCACAGGGCGATCAGGAACTTCCCCTGGGTGATCAGGTAGGTCTTGCAGGTCTCGTAGATGAGCTCGGAGATCTCGAGCATCGAGGCGTGCACGGGCAGGTCGCGCAGGTGCGCGTACATCCACAGGCCGAAGCCGAAGCCGAGGGCGCAGACGACGAGCCCGATCAGCAGCAGGTGGTGGCCGGTGAGTCCGCCGATGAAGACGATGGTGTTGAGATCGGGCACCTTGAGGCTGGCCTCGCCCCCCGCGGCCGCCTGGGCCTGAAGGGCGAGCGGCATTGCCACGAGGGCGGCGAGTGCGGCGCCGATCGGGAAGGCGCGGGCACGGACGTGCTCGAGCAACGTCATGGGCGTGGGTCTCTCCTGAAGTGCCGGGGAAGCGTCCCCGTGCGGCCGGGCGGCGGCCCCGCCCGGTCCATGAATCAGTAGGCCCCCCGGAGCATATGCCCCGGGTCGGCCAGGGTGTGCACCGTGGCGAGGAAGCGCTTGGCCAGCTTGTCGGCCTCGCTCTCGCCCGGTTGGTCGGTCTCCACCGTGATCCGGGTGTAGTGCCCCCCCTCGGCCTCCACCCCGACGCCGATGTGGCCCAGCGTCCCGGCGAACCGGCGGCGGCGCTCCCCCTCCTCGGCCGGTGTGAGCCGCGCACCGAAGAAGGTGGTGGCACGCGCCATCACCTCGGACGGGCTGATCGACGTGCGGTGGAAATACTTCACTGCTTCTTCCCGCCGGTCGATTCGTAGTACTCCATCCCCAGGTGGGTGATCGGCTCTTCGCCCATCAGCCAGCGGAGCGTGTTCTTGAGCTTGGTCTGCTGGATGAACAGGTCGTGTTCCGGGTACAGTCCCTTGGCGACCTGCGGGCTCTTGAAGTAGAAGGAGAGCCACTCCTGGATCCCCGACATCCGGGTCCGCTGGGCCAGGTCGAAGAAGAGTGCCAGGTCGAGCACCAGCGGTGCCGCCAGGATGGAGTCCCGGCAGAGGAAGTCGACCTTGATCTGCATCGGGTAGCCGAGCCACCCGAAGATGTCGATGTTGTCCCACCCCTCCTTGTTGTCCCCCCGGGGCGGGTAATAGTTGATCCGGACCTTGTGGTACATCTTGGCGTACAGCTGGGGATACATCTTCGGTTGCAGGATGTACTCCAGCACCCCGAGCTTCGACTCTTCCTTGGTCTTGAAGTTGTCGGGATCGTCCAGCACCTCGCCATCGCGGTTGCCGAGGATGTTGGTGGAGTACCACCCCGAGACGCCGAGCATCCGCGCCTTGAACATCGGCGCGAGCACGGTCTTCATCAGGGTCTGGCCGGTCTTGAAGTCCTTGCCGCCGATGGGCACGCCCTTGTCGATGGCCAGCTGCTCCAGCGCCGGGAAATCGCAGGAGAGGTTCGGCGCACCGTTGGCGTACGGAATGCCCTCCATGATGGCGGCATACGCGTACAGCATCGACGGCGCGATGGTCGGGTCGTTGGCGTCCATCGCCTTCTCGAACGCCGCGAGCGTCTGGTGCGCGGGCCCGGGCTGCAGGAACGCCTCGGTCGAGGCGCACCACACCATCACCACGCGGTCGAGCTTGTGTGTGGCCTTGAAATCCCGGATGTCCTTCCGCAGCTGCTCCGCCAGGTCGCGCTTGGTCTTGCCCTGCCTGACGTTCTTGCCCTCCAGGCGCTTGACGAACTGCTGGTCGAAGACCGCCGGCATCGGCACGATGGACTTGAGGAAGGGCGCGATCGGCTCGATGTGCTCGTGCCGCTCCAGGACCCCGCAGTGCACGGCCGATTCATACGCGTTGTCCGGCACCGGATCCCACGCGGTGAAGACGAGGTCCTCGAGCGCGGCAAGGGGGATGAAGTCCTTGATGAGCGGCGTCCGGCCCTCGGTCCGCTTGCCCAGCCGGATGGTGCCCATCTGGGTCAGGGAGCCGATGGCCTGCGCGCGGCCGGTGCGCACCAGTTCGACACCGGCGATGAACGTCGACGCGACGGCGCCGAGCCCGACGCACATCACGCCCAATTTCCCCTTGGCGGGGGCGATCTCCCGGGCTGCCTTGGTCACTGCATTGATCCTTTCCACATCGACCGACCGATCGGTCCGAGGCTCACCCGGCCCGCGCACCCTCGGTCTGGCGATAGACATAGACGAACCGCTGCACCACGGTGATGATCGACGCGAGCGCGAGCGCGGCGACGAGGACCTCCAGGACCACGCCCCGGGGACCGGCGCCGATCAGCAGCGACGGGACGCCGAGCCCGACGATCCGCTCCGCCCGCTGTGCGATCCCCACCTTGCAATCGACCCCGATCCCCTCGGCCCGGGCCCGGGCATACGACACCAGCAGCGAGCTCAACACCGCCACCATGCAGGTGAGCACCGCCAGCTCCCGCCAGGCGACGTCCGGCGCGGAGAGGAGGTAGATGGCGATGCCGATGAACGTGGCACCATCGCCCACCCGGTCGAGCGTCGAGTCGTAGAAGGCGCCGAACGGGGTGGCCAGGCCGCCGGCTCGCGCCACCTGCCCGTCGAGCGTGTCGGCGATGCCGCTCAGCAACAGCAGGGCGCCGCCCCACCGGATCGAGCCGAGCGCATAGCAGATGGCCGACACGATCACCACGACGGTCCCCGCGGACGTGATGGTGTTCGGGCGGATGCCGGCGCGAACAAGGACGTTCACGGCCGGCCGGACCGTCCCGTAGTACACGCGCTCGGCGACAGCGGGCACCAGCTTCAACGCTCGGATTTCCTCGGTTGCCGGGGGAAGTACCCTCCACCCAGCTTCAGGCGGAGCGTCAAAGGATAACCGCCAGAACTACCTGGGGCAATCGACCGGGACCCGCCGCGGACCGCACGCCGACACGCTTTCCGGCCCGGGCGGCAGGCCCGCTATCGGGCCGGACCGGGATAGATCAGGAATGGTGCCCGCCGCGCAAGGAACGCGGCGCGCGCCGCGGCCCACCTCCCCGCGATGCGGGCCGGAGCCTCACCCCGTTCAAGCGCCGATCGAAGCTCCCTGCCACCCGCGAGCCGGTCGAATTGGGCGGGGAGGAACGCGAACCTCCCCGGATGCAGCGCACGGATGACGCTCAGCAGGTACACCGCGGTCACGGTGGGGTCATAGGTCGCGCGGTCGGTGACGGTGAGGCGGATGCCGCTGAGCAGCGTATCGGCATATTTCCCATCCCCGGGCCCGGCAGGCGTGAAGGTGACGCCGCGGAACGCGACCCCCGGCAGTCGGATCCGGCGCAACCGCGCCAACACGGCGACGGTATCGAGCCACGGCGCCCCGACCTGTTCGAACGGCGCGTCACTCCCCCGCCCGACGGAGAGGTCGGTCCCTTCGAAGAGACAGAGCCCGGGATAGTGGAACAGGCTCTCGAGGGTCGGGAGGTTCGGGCTGGGCGACACGAACGGCAATCCGGTGGCGTCGAATGCCTGGTCGCGACGCCACCCGCGGACCGGGATCACCGACAGGTCGGTGGTGAGCTTGAGATCGCTCCGGGCCAGGCGCGCCAGCTCGCCCAGCGTCATCCCGTACCGCATCGGCACCGCCAGGAGTCCCACGTCGGAGGAGAACGCCGGATCCAGGACGTTCCCCTGCACCGCCCCACCGATCGGGTCGGGGCGGTCCAGGATCACCACCGGCGTGTGGGCGCGCGACGCACCCCGCATCACATCGACCGTGGTGGCCAGATAGGTGTAGTAGCGCGCCCCGACGTCCTGCAGGTCCACGAGGAGGACATCCAGTCCGCTGAGGACCTGCGCCGACGGTACCCGCGTCGGGCCATAGAGGCTGTAGATTGGGAGACCGGTGGCCGAGTCGGTGCCCGAGGCCACGGCGGCACCGGGCGCGGCGGTCCCGCGGTAGCCATGTTCGGGGCTGAAGAGCGCCACGACATCGATGCCGGCCGCGCGGAGCCTCTGGACGTCGCTCTCGCCCCGGGCATCAATGCCGGACTGGTTCGTGACGAGCCCGACGCGCCGGCCGCGCACCAGGGCCAGGCTGTCGGTGAGCAGCACATCGACCCCGGGTGCCACCGCGGCCGGCACCGGTACCAGCGAGGGAGCCGACCGGGCGCACCCGCCCGCGACCGCCACCAGCATACATCCCACAGCGAGCCGTCCGTGCATCAGATACGCATCCTTGTGGTCCTGGCCCTCGCATCCACCGCCTGCGCGGCGAACGTCCGGGCGCCGGTCATTCCCGATTCGGCGCCGCTCCTGCCGCGGCCGGTCGAGGTCACCGCGGTGATGGCACCACGCGCGGACAAGGTGAACATCAACGCGCTCCTGCTGCAGCTCACACCCCGGCAGAAGCTCGCCCAGCTCGTGATGCCCTGGGTGGCGGGGAACTACCAGGCCTTCGACGACTCGGCGCTCGTCCGCGCGACGGGATGGGTCGACTCGCTTCAGGTGGGCGGGATCATCGTGTCCACCGGCTCGCCCCTCGATGTGGCCGCCAAGCTCAATTTCCTGCAGCGGCGAAGCGCCCTCCCGCTCCTCGTGGCCGCCGACCTCGAGAGCGGCACCGCCGGCAGGTTCCTCGGCGGCACGGCCTTCCCCACCAATATGGGCGTGGCCGCCACCGGCCGGGAGCTCGACGCCTACGAGATGGGGCGGATCACCGCCCTCGAAGGGCGGGCGGTCGGGATCGGCCTGGCACTGGCACCGGTCGCGGACGTCAACAACAATCCCGCCAACCCGATCATCAACACACGCTCCTTCGGTGAGGACGCCACGCGGGTGGGTGTCCTGGTGGGCGCCGAGGTCCGGGGAATGGAGGATCACGGCCTCCCCGCCACCGCCAAGCACTTCCCCGGCCACGGCGACACCGGGACCGACAGCCACATCGCGCTGCCGGTCATCACTGCGGACTGGACCCGCCTCGATACCCTGGAACTCGTGCCGTTCCGTTCCGCGGTGGACGCCGGCGTCACCGCCGTGATGAGCGCCCACATCGCGCTGCCAGGGCTCGACAGCGGCGCCATCCGGCCCGCGACGCTCAACCCGGCGATCCTCACCGGCATCCTGCGCGATTCCCTCGGCTTCCACGGCATCATCGTCACCGACGCCCTCGACATGGGCGCCCTGGTCACCACCTACGGCGGCGGCAAGGCAGCGGTGCTCGCCTTCCTCGCCGGTGCCGATCTCCTGCTCCAGCCCGCCGATCCCGCCGAAGCGCTCGATTCCCTCATCCAGGCCTACGCGGACCACCGCATCACCGACGACCGCCTCGACCGCTCGGTGCGGAAGGTGCTGGAGCTCAAGCGCTCGCTCGGGCTCTTCCAGCGTCGCACGGTGGACCTCGAGGCGATCCCGCTCGTCGTCGGAGACTCGGCCTTCCAGCGGGACGCGAAGGACATCGCACAACGCGCCGTGGTCCTGGTCAAGGACAGCGCCGGCACGGTCGACTCCCTCCGCCACACCCACCGCCGGATCACGCTGGTGACCTACGGCGACGAGAATGCCCCGAACGTCGGGGTCCGGCTGGCCCAGGAACTCCGCGTCGCCGGCCACGCGGTCAACCAGTTCAAGCTCTGGGCGATGAGCGGCCCGGCGAGCTACGACTCGGCCCGCGCACTCATCGCCAGGAACGGGTATGTGGTCTTTGTGGCCTCGGTCCGCACCTCCGCGTGGCGCGGGACCCTGGCACTCCCCGACGCCTGGGCCCAGCTGGTCGACAGCATCTCGCACACGCGACCGGCGGTGCTGGTGTCCGAAGGCTCGCCCTACATCATCCAACAGGCACCCTCGGCGGGCAGCTACCTGATCGGATGGACCCCCAACGCCTTCGCCGAGATGGCCATCGGAAAGGCGCTGGGCGGAACGGCGCCGATCACCGGGCACCTCCCCATTTCAATCCCGCCGCTCTTTCCGCTCGGCACGGGGATCATCCGTCAATGAAGATCCAACGCGCGGTCATGCTGGCGGGGATCGCCGCGGCATCCGCCGCCTGCGCCGGGTCGCGGCCGGTGGCAATGCCGATGCCGGCCTGGGCGGCCCCGCATCTTCCACGGGACAGCGCCGAGGCGCGGTTCCCTGCCGCGGTGCGATTCCTCGATTCGGCGGTCGCCAACGGTGCGGCACCCGGGGCGGTGATGGCGGTGAGCTGGCACGGACACCGCTGGTATCACGGGACCGGCCGGCTCGGTATCCACGACCCGTCCGTCCCCGACTCGCTCACGCTCTATGATCTTGCGTCGGTCACCAAGGTCACGGCGATGACGCCGCTCGCGCTCTTCGCGGAGAGCCAGGGCACGCTCGACCTCGACGCCCCGATCCAGCGGTATGTGCCGGAGTTCCAGGGCACCGGCAAGGAGCGGGTCACGGTGCGACAACTGCTGACCCACTCGAGCGGCCTGCCGGCCGATCGTCCCCTCTATAAGGAAGCGAACACGCGGTCGGCAGCCTTTGCCGTGGCCGACTCGACCCGGCTCGATACCGTGCCGGGCGCGCGGATGGTCTACTCCGACCTGGGCATCATCGTGATGACGCAGGCGCTCGAACGGATCGAAGGCCATCGACTCGATACCCTTGCCCGTGACCTGGTGTTCGGTCCGCTGGGGATGCACGACACCCGCTACCTCCCCCCGGCGGCGTGGCGCGCCCGCATCGCGCCGACCGAGAACGACACCAGCTGGCGCCACCGGATGCTCCGCGGCGAAGTGCACGACGAAAATGCCTCCCGGCTCGACGGCGTCTCGGGACACGCAGGGCTCTTCAGCGACGGCATCGACATGCTCACCTACGGCGAGTGGTGGATCGCCGAGTGGCGCGCCGCGGGACTGGGAGGCGACACCGTGGCCCCGCCCCCGTATCCGGCCTTCCCACTGTCCCACTTCTCCCAGTTCGTCACCCGCCAGGACACGCCGCCGGGCTCCAGTCGGGCGCTCGGCTGGGACACGCCGAGCGACATCTCGAGTTCGGGACGTTATATGTCGACCCGGAGCTTCGGGCACACCGGATTCACCGGCACATCGATCTGGATCGATCCGACCCGGGACCTGGTGATCGTGCTTTTGAGCAACCGGGTCAATCCGACCCGCGCCAACCAGAACTGGGGGGTGGGCGTGCGGGGTGGCGTGACCGATCGGGTGGTCCTGGCGCTCGATCCTGGGGCCGCCCTGCGCCCCTCCGTTGACTCAACCGGCACCCGTCCCTAGGTTGCACGGAGACCTTGGAACCGGCCCCGCGGGGCCCTTGAAGGAGCAGGCCTGATGAGCAGCAGCGTGGAGCAGCAGGCGTCGATGGCGGGAGCGTTCCAGCTCACCCTGACGGACAACGCGGTGGTCGAGGTGCGGAAGTTCATGGAGGCCGAGAAGGTGCCGGCCGAGAGTGGCGGGCTTCGGGTGAGCGTGCTGCCCGGCGGGTGCTCCGGCTTCAAGTACAGCCTCAACATCGAAGAGCGCGCATTGGACGATGACGCCGTGCTCGAGGTCAACGGGGTCCGGGTGTTCGTCGACGCGTTCTCGATGCAGTACCTGAACGGCGTCTCGATCGACTATGTGACCGCGATGCAGGGCTCCGGCTTCAGCTTCCACAACCCGAGCGCCACCGGCGGCTGCGGCTGCGGGACCAGCTTTACCGCGTGAGGCGTCCACGGTAAACGGTGAACGGTAAAGGGGCTCCGGCAGGGGCCCCTTTTTCGTTGCCGGTCAGCCGGCCCCTTCCCCGTTGACCGTTCCCCGTTCACTGTTCACCATCCTGCACCCGGGATCTGCGCCTGCACACCCTCGACCTCGCCACGGTCGTCCTCTACCTCGCGGTCATCACCACCATCGGCATCCGCGCCGGTCGGGGGCAGCGCACCGCGTCGGATTATTTCCTCGGGGCCCGGGACCTCCCGGCGCTGGCGGTGCTGCTGTCCATCGTGGCCACCGAGACCTCCGCCCTCACGGTCATCTCGGTCCCGGGGATCGGCTTCAAGGGCGACCTCACCTTCCTGCAGCTCGGGTTCGGCTACGTCATCGGGCGGATCGGCGTCGCCATCTGGCTCCTGCCCGGATATTTCAATGGCTCGCAGGAGACCGCGTACGCCCGCCTCGCCTCCCGATTCGGGGATCGCACCCGTCGGGTGGTGTCGGCGGTCTTCCTCGTCACGCGCTTCCTCGGCGACGGCGTCCGGATCTTTGCCGGGGCCATTCCGCTGGCGCTCCTGGCGGGATGGAGCATCCCGACCGCCATCGTGGTGATGGGTGCCGTCACCCTGCTCTACACCTGGTACGGCGGCTTGCGCGCGGTGGTGTGGACCGACGTCCTCCAGCTCGCCGTCTATACCACCGGCGGGGTCCTGGCGCTCGGCATCGCCCTCCATCTGGGCGGCGGTGCCGGGGCGGTCCTCTCCGCGGCTGCCGCGGCCGGGAAGCTCAAGGTCGTCTCGCTCCACTGGAACCTGACCGAGCCCTACACGCTCCTCGGCGGGATCATCGGCGGCGCGCTCCTGTCGGCAGCGTCCCACGGGACGGACCACCTCATCGTGCAACGGCTGCTGGCCACCCGATCGCTCAAGGACGCGCGGCGCGCCATCGTCGGATCGGGGGTGGCGGTGTGCGGGCTCTTCGCGCTCTTCCTGCTGATCGGCGTGAGCATCCGCACCGGCGGGCTCGTCCCCGCAGGGCTGGCCGGGGACCAGGTGTTCCCCCAGTTCATCCTGGCCCACCTGCCGGTCGGACTCGCCGGCCTGATGATCGCCGGCATCCTTGCCGCTTCGATGGGCACCCACAGCTCGGCCATCAGCGCGCTCGCGAGCTCCGTCACCCACGACCTCTACGCCACGTGGACCGGGCGCACCGACCCGGGCCACCTGCTCCGCGTCGGGCGTGCCTTTGCACTCGGGTGGGGCATTGCCCTGGTGCTCGCGGCCCTCGCGTTCAACGCCTTCGCGGCCGGGAACACGCCGGTGGTGGTCCTGGCGCTGTCGATCGCCTCGGTGACCTACGGCGGACTGCTGGGGACCTACCTCCTCGCCGGCGGCTGGGCCCGGGCCCGCGGACGCGACGTCATCGTCGGGATCAGCGTCACCGTCGTCGTGATGACCGTGGTGATCTTCGCCGCGCGGCTCGCCACCGTGCCGGCGCTCGACTGGCTCGCACCGGTGGGCCGCCTCGCGTGGCCGTGGTATGTTCCCTTCGGCACCGCCCTCACCCTGGGCGTGGCCGCACTCTCGAGTTTCCTCCCCCTGGGCAGAGCGGAACGATGACGACGATCTTCGTGGGCGTGGATGTCGGCGGGACCAAGACCAGTGCGGCGGTGGGGTCGGCCACGGAAGTGCTGAGCCGGGCCAGCGGCACGGGCGCCGCGGTGCGCCCGGGACGGGCGCTGGCGTCGGCGCAGACCATCGCCGAGGTGGCCCGGAAGGCGCTGGCGGCCTCGGGCGCACTCACCGCCCGTGCGATGGTGGTCGGCGCTGCGGGCGCCGGACGCGCCGCGGAGCGCGAAGAGCTCCAGCGGGCGCTCGCGGCGGAAAAGATCGCCGACCTGGTGCAGGTCACCACCGACATCGAGCTGGCACTCGTCGCGGCCTTCGGGACCGATCCGGGGATCGTCCTGAGCGCCGGCACCGGCAGCATCGCCCTCGGCCGCGACGCCACCGGCGCCACCCACCGCGCCGGCGGCTACGGCTGGCAGATGGGCGACGAAGGCTCCGGCTACGGCATCGGCCGGGCAGCGCTGGGCGCGGTGAGCCGCGCGCACGACCGCCGCGGGCCCGCCACCAAGTTGACCTTGCGGGTGATGGCCGCCGCCAAGGCCCGGAGCTTCGACGACCTCATCAACTGGGCCACGCTCGCGACACCCGCCGACGTCGCGTCCCTCGCCCCCGGCGTGATGGAGATGTCCGCCCACGGCGACGCCGTGGCCCAGGGGATCGTCGACTACGCCGTCCGCGAGCTGGTCCTCCTGGCGACCGCCTTGGCACCGCTCATCAGCAAGAACGCGGTCCCCGTCGCCCTCTCGGGCGGGATCCTCGGCGAGGAAGGCCTCCTTCGTGCCGCGGTCACAGCCAAATTGAGGGAAGCACCGGCCTTGAGCGTCCGCGAGGCTCCCGTCGAAGGAGCCCTCGGCGCACTCACGATGGCGAGGATGCTGGCGGAGAAGTGAGAAGGGAGAAGGGAGAAGGGAGAAGGGAGAAGGGAGAAGCAAGAGAAGTGAAAAGTGAAAAGTAAAAAGTAAAGAGGACCCCCGTGACCGGAGGGCCCCTTTTCACTCTTCACTTCTCACTTTTTACTTCTTACTTACTACCTCCGGTGTCCCGCCCGGTACCTGGAGTGCCGGATCCCGTAGGTGAAGTAGATGCTGAGACCGATGACCAGCCAGATCACGAAGCGGATCCAGGTGATCGTCGGCAGCTGGAACATCAGGTACAG
>DASSGV010000074.1:0-14748 GCA_035693225.1 Gemmatimonadales bacterium
AGATCGCCAGGATGCTCGATGTACCGGAAGGGACCGTGCGGTCGGATGTCTTCCACGCGCGCCGGACGCTGCGCGAAGCCCTGGGACAGTGGCAAGGAGGAACAGCATGATCGACAATCCGTTCGACGCCGGACCCGACGAGGCGCTCGGCGCCCTGCTCCGGGAGACGCTGTCGCGGGACGATACCGCCCTGTTCGTCGCCCGCGTACGCCGTGAGCTGCCGGCGATGCAGGTCGGCGCGTGGGACCTGCTGGCCCGCTGGACACGGCCGGGCCTGGTGGCCGCGGCGCTGGTGGCGCTGGCGGGCGGCCTCTGGCTGTCGCAGCGGACCACGACCGGCACCGTGTCCTCGGCCGATCTCTTTGCCTCGGCCGACCAGACGCCACCTGACGTGCTCCTCACGCTCAGCATGGAGGGCCGATGACCGGCACCGAAGGCCCCAGGCGGACCTCGCGCCTCGGTGCGGCGTTGCTGCTCGCCGCCGTGTTCATCGCGGGGGCCATCGCCGGAGGTGCACTTGACGCGGCGCATACGTTCGGGCCGCGGCGTCCGGCGCGGGGCCCCGACGGCTTCGTGCGGCACCTGGCCGACGAGCTGACGTTGAGTGCCCCGCAACAGGACAGCGTACGCGCCATCCTGCAGCGGCACAAGCCACAGATGGACTCCGCGTGGGCCGATATGCGCCCGCGCGTTGAAACTTTGCGACAGACCATTCGTTCGGAGATCGCCGCGCAGCTCGACAGTGCGCAACGGGTGAAGTTCGACGACTTGAACCGCCGGGACGCAGCCCGGCGATCGGGACAATGACCGCCGTGACTCTCAATCGACTCCTCTTTGCTCCGGCGCTCCTGGCGACACTCGCCGTCCCCGCCGCCGCTCAGCAGCGCAGCGTCTCGCTCGCCGAAGCCATCGCGATGGCACAGCGGGTGCAGGTGAGCCTCCTGGCCGCGCAGGGCGCGGTGCGGACCGCGGCCGCCGCCAGGTTGGCGGCGATCGGCGAGTTCACCCCGAGCGTCAACGCCAACGCCAACGGCAGCAACAGTTACTCGGAATTCCAGCGCCCCGACCCCGTCACGGGGCAGATCGGATCGTCCGCGACGTCGTTGAGCGCCGGGTTGTCGGCCAGCATCAATCTCTTCTCCGGATTCTCCTCCCGTGCCGCCTTGACCGCGGCGAACGCCAATCAGCAGGCCGCGGCCGCGGGGCTCATCAGCGCGCGCTACGGCGTGGTGGTCTCGACCACGGCGGCGTTCATCGTCGCGCTCACCCAGCGGCAGCTGGTGAGCGTGGATTCCGAGGCCGTCACCACCGCCCAGGCCCAGCTCAAGGCCGCGGTCGACAAGTTCCACGCCGGGGCCGCCACCAAGGCGGATTCCCTGACCGCGATGGTCACGCTCGGCGGCGCCCAACTGACTTTGGTGAACGCGCAGGCGGCGCTCATCGGCGCCGAAGCGGTGCTCGGTCGGATCATCGGCGCCGATGGCCGGGTCGCGGCGCAGGACGACTCGTCGTTCTACCAGGTCGTCACCAACGTGGATACCGCCGCCATCCGGCGCGATGCGATGGCTCAGTCGCCGCTGGTGCGCTCGGCCCAGGCCAACGCCGATGCCGCGCACGCCAACGTGCGGGCCGCCAAGGCCGGTTACTGGCCGAGCCTGTCGGCCTCCGCCAGTGCCAACTGGAGCGGCAGCGACAAGAGCAGTCCGGCGTACACCTTGCTGCCGAGCCGATCGGTGGGATTGCAGCTGAGCTGGCCGCTGTTCAGCAGGTTCACCCGCGAGAGCAACATCGTGAACGCCGAGGTGAGCGCCGAGGTCCAGGACGCGACCGCGGACGACGCCCGCCGCCAGCTCGAAGCGACGCTGTCGCAGGATATCGCCCTGCTGGAGGCCGCCGGCGCAAGCATCGGCATCGGTCAGACCAGTGTTGTCTCCGCCCGTGAAGCACTGCGAGTGGTGCAGGACAAGTACCGGGCCGGCACGGCCACGATCGTGGATGTGATGACCGCCGAGGGTGCGCTCAACAGTGCCGAGACCAGCGTCCTGCAGTCGCGTTTCGGGTATCTCAACGCCAAAGCCGCCCTCGAGGCGCTGATCGGACGGTCTCTGTGAGCACCGCACTCGACACCACTGCGGAGCGGATGGCGCGGCTCCCCGCGGACGTGCCGCGGGACGCGGTCATCGTCACCCGGAACCTGCAGCGCGAATACGTGATGGGGACCGAGGTGGTCCGCGCGCTCCGGGGCATCGACCTGACGATCCGGAAGAACGAGTTCGTCGCCATCATGGGCCCCTCCGGCTCGGGCAAGTCGACGCTGATGAACATGATCGGCTGCCTCGACACGCCCTCGGCCGGCGAATACTGGCTCAACGGACACCGCGTCTCCGAGCTGGGCGATGACGCCCTGGCCCAGATCCGGAACAAGGAGATCGGCTTCGTCTTCCAGACCTTCAACCTGCTCCCGCGCGCCACCGCCCTCCAGAACGTGGAACTGCCGCTGGTGTACGCCGGGATGGGTGCCAAGGATCGCAAGGCGCAGGCCATCGAGGCATTGCGACGGGTACGCCTGGAGGACCGGATGGGACACCGGCCCAACGAGATGTCCGGCGGCCAGCGCCAGCGCGTGGCCATTGCGCGTGCGCTCGTCAACGTACCATCGATCCTCCTCGCCGACGAGCCGACCGGCAACCTGGATTCACAGACGGGCGTCGAGATCATGGCGCTCTTCAAGGACCTTCACAGCCAGGGCCAGACCATCGTCCTGGTGACCCACGAGCACGATATCGCGGAGCAGGCGTACCGCCAGGTGCACATCCTGGACGGGCGTGTCAACCGCGACTTTGCCACCGAGAGGCCTTCCTGATGAAGTACACCCGCGTTCTCCTCGTTGCGGCGCTTGCCGCCTCCGCCGGCTGCAAGGCCAAGCAGGAGGCCCTGGTCTACCAGGCCATTCCCGTGAGCCGGCGCGACATCGTCGTCTCTGCCCAGGCCGCGGGCAGCATCCAGCCCGACACCACGGTCGATGTCAAGTCGCTCGCCTCGGGCGAGGTGACGAGCATCAAGGTCCAGACCGGCCAGGTGCTCCAGGCCGGCACCTTGATGGTCGAGATCGACCGTCGGCAGGCCAAGAACGCCGTCGACCAGTCCGAGGCCCAGTACGAGCAGGCCAAGGCCCAGCTCACCGTGGCCGAGGCCGCCAAGCGCCGCGCCGACACGCTCTTTGCCCAGCAGGCGATGACCGAGGCCGACCACGACCAGGCCATCGTCAATTACGCGACCGCGCGGGCCAACCTCGTCACGGCACGGGTCAACAACGAGAACAACATCATCGCGCTCTCGCAGACCGAAGTGCGCGCGCCGATCACCGGGATGGTCATCAGCCAGAACGTCGATCGGGGCAGCATGATCGCGGCCACCGGCAAGGACGTGAGCGGCGGCACCACGCTCTTCCAGATGGCCAACATGAGCCTGGTGCAGGTCCACACCCTGGTGGACGAGACCGACATCGGCAAGATCCAGCCCGGCCAGAGCACCACCGTGACCGTCGACGCCTTCCCCAACCATCCCTTCGACGGCTACGTGATGAAGATCGAGCCGCGGGACACCGTGTCGCAGAACGTCACGATGTTCCCGGTGCTGGTGCGGATCGACAACAAGGACGGGATCCTCCGCCCGGGGATGAATTCCGAGGTGGAGATCCACGTCGGACAGCGCCAGAACGTCCTGGCGGCCCCCAATGCCGCGCTCCGCACCGACCGCGACTATGTCTCGGCGGCGCAGGTGCTCAACCTCGATCCGGCCACCGTGGCCAGCGAACTGGCCGCCTCCGACAGCGCCAGTCAGGCCGATGCGTCCCAACACGCATCGCTCGGGGCCGCCGGGACTCCGGGCAAGGACCAGGCCGCTGGTGCGCACACGATGACGATGCCCAACGGCACCACCATCAAGCTCCCCGACGGCGTCACGGAACAGCAGGTCAACGCCGCCTTCCAGCACATGCGCCAGGCGTTCCAGGGGGGCGGTGCCCCCTCCGCCGACGACCGTGCCTTGCTCCAGAAGGTGCGCAGCGCCAACCCCGACATGATGGGGAGCGGGCGTCGTGGCGGCGGGAATCGAGGAGGCGGGGGCAGCAGCACCGGGGTCGACTCGCGGCTCGGCGGAAGCTTCATCGTGTTCGTCAAGCGGGGTGATTCCATCCGACCGGTGCGGGTGCGGACCGGCCTCACCGACCTCGAATACAGCGAAGTGATCTCCGGGCTCCAGGAGGGAGACTCGGTCCTGGTCCTGCCGAGCGCGAGCCTGGTGCAAAGCCAGCAGGACTTCAAGGAACGGATCAACCGCTTCACGGGTGGCGGGAGCGTCCCCGGAATGAAGGCGACGCCCGCCAAGCCCGCCGCCGCTCCGGCTGCAGGTGGCGGCGGCGGGAACCGCGGCGGCGGACGGTAACGGCCCATGCTCATCGGCGAAACCGTCACCGTCGCGTTCCAGTCGATCCGGGCCAACAAGCTCCGGGCGGCGCTCACGATGCTGGGCATCATCATCGGCGTCGGCGCCGTCATCACGATGGTGGCCCTCGGCTCGGGCGCGCAGAAGTCGGTCGAGGACCGGATCAACGCCCTCGGCGCCAACCTGCTCACGGTGTTCGCAGGCCAGTCGTTCCGGGGCGGGTTCGCGTCGGACCAGCGGGTGAGCCTCACCACCGACGATGCCGCGGCGCTCGACAGCAGCGCCACCACCCTCGAGGCGGTGGTGCCCGAGATCTCCAGCAACATGCAGATCAAGTACGCCGACCAGAACTTCAACCTGTCGGTGACCGGGACGACGTCCAACTACATCTCTGCGCACAACTATACGATGCCGTATGGGCGGATGTTCACCCGCGGCGACGACGACGGGCGCCAGCGCTACGCGATCCTCGGCGCATCGCTCCCGGAAGAGTGGGGACAGAACCCGGTCTCCCTCATCCACCAGATGATCCACATCCGGGGGATCCCCTTCGAGATCATCGGCATCCTGAGCCCCAAGGGGGCGCAGGGATTCAGCAACCCCGACGAACAGATCCTGATCCCGCTCCAGACCGCCAAGTACCGGATCTTCGGGAGCAACCGCCTCCGCTCGATCTCGGTGGAGATCAAGGACGGCGTGCCCTCCGAGCTGGCCATGGTGGACATTGAGCGGGTGATGCGCCGCAAGCACAAGATCCCGCCCGGCGCCGATGACGACTTCCAGATCCGGAACCAGTCGGACATCCTGGCCACCCAGCAGCAGGCCACCCAGGTCTTCACGGCGCTCCTGGCGAGCATTGCCGCGGTGAGCCTCCTGGTCGGCGGCATCGGCATCATGAACATCATGCTGGTCTCGGTCACGGAGCGCACCAAGGAGATCGGCATCCGGAAAGCACTCGGCGCTTCCCGCGGCACCATCCTCTTCCAGTTCCTCATCGAGGCCCTGGTGCTCTGCCTCACCGGCGGGATCCTGGGCATCATGCTCGGCGTGACCGGTGCCGTGATCCTGGCCAAGATCTTCAGCTGGAACACCCTGATCTCGCCGGTGGCCATCGCCATCGCGTTCCTGTTCAGCGGCGCGGTGGGGCTCTTCTTCGGACTCTGGCCCGCCAAGCGCGCGGCCAGCCTCGACCCGGTGGAGGCGCTGCGGTACGAGTAAGAGGCGAGGAGGGGATGAGGCGAAGAGAGGAAGAGAGGAAGAGGGGAGGAGGCGATGCGGAGAACGGGGTCCCGGTCACGGCCGGGCCCCGTTTCCCATTCCACCCTCCTCTCGTTCACCTCTTCCCCTCCTCGTCTCACCTCCTCCTTTCCCATCTCCTCCTCTTCTCCTCGCCTCTCTCCTCTTCCCCTCTTCTCCGATTACCTTCCCGTACCTTTCACCAACGCCCCCAATGCTCCCGGTCGCACTTCTACTCCAGGTATCCGCCGTGCTCCCCGCCGTGATACCCGGCAAGGGGGCGCCCGCCGTCGCCATCCCCCGCATCGACGCGACGGTCGTGATCGACGGGAACCTGGACGAGTCGCCGTGGCAGCAGGCCGCCAGGCTCTCGGGATTCTGGGAGTACCAGCCCGCTGACGGCCGCCCCGCGGGCGAGGAAACGGAGGTGCGGGTCTGGTACTCCGCCACCGCCATCTACTTCGGGATCATCGCCCATGACGCGCAGCCCGACGCCATCCGCGCCACGGTGGCCGACCGGGACAACATCCAGGGCGATGACAACGTCCGGATCTATCTCGACACCTTCAACGATCATCGCCGAGCCTACTTCTTCGGCGTGAACCCGCTCGGCGCCCAGGAGGACGGGGTGCGGGCTGAAGGCGGGTCTTCCCCGGGGAACATCACCGGCGGCTCGACCGACCTGAATCCCGACTTCCTCTGGGAATCCAAGGGCCACCTGACCCCTGACGGGTACGTGGTGGAGATCCGCGTCCCCTTCAAGAGCCTGCGCTTCCCGGGCAACGACCCGAAATCCTGGGGGATCCAGGTCATCCGCACCGTCCAGCGCACCGGCTACCAGGATGCGTGGACCGACCTCCGCCGGGCCAATGCCAGCTTCCTGCTGCAGGATGGCACCCTGACCGGGATCCACGCCATCCACCACGGCGTCGTGATGGAGGCGCAACCCTTCGTGACCGGTGCCATTTCAGGCCAACGGGACACCACCACCGGGAGCTTCGACCGCGGTGGCCTCCGGACCGAACTCGGCGCCAACCTCAAGCTCGGGTTCAGCAGCGTGTCCGTCGACGCGACCGCCAATCCCGATTTCAGCCAGGTCGAGAGCGATGCCGGACAGGTGACGCTCAATCAGCGCTTCGCGCTCTTCTATCCCGAAAAGCGCCCCTTCTTCCTCGAAGGCATCGAGCTCTTTGCCACACCGAACCAGCTGGTGTACACCCGCCAGATCCAGAACCCCGCCGGCGGCATCAAGGTGGCGGGCAAGGTGGGGCGCTTCACCATTGCCCATCTGACGGCACTCGATGAACCGGGAGGCGGCTCCGACGATGCACTGTTCAACGTGGGGCGCATCCGCGCCGATTTCGGGGAGAACTCGACGGTCGGAGTGACCTACACGGACCGGACCGCGGGACCGCTGTACAGCCGCGTTGCGGCCGCCGATGTCCGCTACGTCTTCGGAAAGCTCTACTACTTCCAGTCCCAGATCGGCGCCTCGTGGGTGCGGGATTCGACCGGACAGCGCTCCAGTCCCATCTGGCAGGAAGAGTTCGACCGTACCGGGCGTCAGTGGGGGTTCAACTATCAACTGACCGGTATCGGCCGCGGGTTCGAGGCGCGGGCGGGGTTCGTGCCACGGAACGACATCGTGACCGCACACGGATTCAACCGTTTCACCTGGTATGGATCGCCGGGAGCGCTGATGGAGAGCTTCACGGTGTTCGTCGGACCCCAGGCGACATGGGATTACGGCCACTTCGACGTCGCGCATCCGATCGAGGGGAGTACCAGCGCCAACACGATGCTCCGCCTCCGGGGCGGCTGGAATATCACCGTGGTACCCACCTACGCCTATGTCATCCCCGATTCGACCTTGTATGTGGGGTACGCAGTCGGACACGGTGGCGGCCCCACCACGCCATACACCCTTCCGGGGATGCTCGACGGCTGGACCGGTCAGATCACCGTCGGCACGCCGGTATTCCAGGGGTTCAACGCCAGTGCCTCGGTGTTCCGCGGGAAGGCGGCGCTCTTTGCCGAGGGGAGCCTCGGGAGCGAGACCACGCTCACGGGATCGCTCTCCGTCCGGCCAAGTCAGCAGGTGCGGGCCACCGGGAGCCTGATCGTCGACCGGCTGACGCGCGACCGGACCGGGGAGGAGTTTGCCCGGACGCTGATCCCCCGCCTCGAACTCGATTTCCAGCCGACCCGGGCGCTCTTCTTCCGCGTCGTGGGTGAGTACCGCTCCCAACGGCAGGCGGCGCTCGAGGACCCGGCCACCGGCGATACGTTGGTGGTCAGCGGCACCCCGGCCACCGCCTCGGAGAGCAATGCCTTCCGGGTCGACTGGCTGGCGTCATACCAGCCAAGTCCGGGGACCGTGGCGTTCTTCGGCTACGGAGCGAGCCTCGACGGCGGGGTCAATACCCTGACATTCTCGCGGCTGGTCCGGGAGAACGACGGCTTCTTCGTCAAATTCGCGTATCTGTTCAGGCGGTAGGACGGTAAGGCGGAGAGGCGGTAGCTCGTCGGACCTGGGCCATTGCACTCGAAGCAGCGGCTGCGACCGTCCGTCCTGCCGCCTCGCGCTTGACGGAACCAATCGTCCACCGGCAGCGTTAGACCCGAACATCCCACCGGAGCCTGAATGACCGCCGTGCCTGCCCCTGGAGCTGCCGCCGACGCGCCGGTACCGCCGATGCCCTCCACCGGCGTACGCAGACACCACTGGCTGGTGCGCCTGACCCATTGGCTGAACGCGATCGTCCTGACGGGCTTGATCGCGAGCGGGCTGCAGATCTACGGCGCGTTTTCCCGGTTCGGGCTCAAGGGCGGGATGCGCATCGGCCCCAATCCATTCGAAGGGCACGGCTTTCCCCGATGGGCCCGGCTCGGTGGCTGGCTGGCGGGCGGGCTCAACTGGCACTTTGCGCTCGGCTGGTTCTTCATCTGCTCCGGCCTCGCCTATGTCCTGTACCTCACCATCTCCGGCGAGTGGCGCTCCCTGCTCTTTCGTCCCCGCGATATCCGCCCAGCCATCCAGATGCAGCTCTACTACCTGGGCATCCGAAAGGCGCATCCTCCCCAGGGGAAGCACAACGCCCTCCAGAAGGGTGCCTACACGTTCATCGTGGCCCTCGGCGCCCTGTCGGCGTTGACCGGCGTCGCGATCTACAAGCCGGTCCAGCTCCATTGGCTCACGGCACTCTTCGGCGGCTATGAGTTCGCCCGCTACTGGCACTTCGTGGCGGTCTGGGTCTTCGTGGCCTTCACCCTCGCCCACATCACCCTGGTCTTCCTCGTCGATCCGGCGTCCCTCCGCGCAATGCTCACCGGCTGGTATCGTGGGAGGTTCCCGAGCCATGACTGAACCCCTCACTCGACGCGACCTGCTTCGGATGGGCATCGTGGCGGGCGCCGGCGCACTCGTGACCGGATGCGGCTGGGACGGCGGCCCCCTCCTCAAGCCGGGACTCACCGCGATGGCGCGCCTCAACGACCGGGTCGGCGAGGCGCTGGTATCGCCACATCGCCTGGCGCGGGAGTACCCGGTGTCGGAGCGCTCCGGGAGCGCATTCCCGATGTACTACGTGAGCGATGAACTCCCGGTGCTCGCCGACCCCGCAGGGTGGCGCCTCACGGTCGGGGGACTGGTCGCCAACCCACTCACCCTCACGCTCGCGCAGCTCCAGGCGCTCCCGCGGGTGACCTACACCGTCAAGCACCATTGCGTGGAAGGATGGACGGCCATCGCGACGTGGACCGGCGTGCCACTCACGACGATCACCACGATGGCGGCGCCGACGCAGGCGGCCCGATACGTGCGATTCGATTCCTTCGATTCCGGGTACTACAACGGGTGGGATCTGCAGACGGCGATGCACCCGCAGACGATCCTGGCCTACGCATACAACGACCAGCCGCTGCGGCCGGATCACGGCGCACCGCTCCGGCTCTACTCCCCGCTCAAGCTCGGCTACAAGCTGACGAAATTCCTCACCACCATCACCTTCACCGCCGACCGGCCAGGCGGCTACTGGGAGGACCAGGGATATCCGTGGTTGGGAGGGCTGTAGGGAAGGGAGAAGGGAGAAGGGAGAAGGGAGAAGTGAGAAGGAAAGAGTGAAGAGGGAAAAGTGAAAAGTGAAGAGTAAAAAGGGAAAATTGAGAGGTGACGAAGGAAGAGGGAAAGGTGCTTCGGTGGGTTGCCACCAAGCGTCCGTTCACCATTCACCATTCACCGTTCACCGTTTACCGTTCACCGTTCACCGTTCACCGTTCACCGCGCAGCGTATCGCCGTTCACCCTTCTTCCAGGTCCACCATCGCATTTCCCGCTCCGTCATACCGGACCCGGACGATCCAGGGCCGGCAGCAGACCTCGCAATCCTCGATATACTCCTGGGCCGGCCCACCTCCGGGATCGACCGCAATGACGCATGATGCCCCGCACCAGGGACAATGCACTTCCGCCTCGGTGTCCGCGGTGCCATCGCCGAGGGGAAAGGCGTCGTCGAGCGGGTCGTCGTCAGGGAAGTCGATCATGGGGACAGTGAAGGGTACACTCTGAGCGGTGAACGGTGAACGCGGAGTCGGCCTTCCCACGCCCCTTGAACGGCCCCGTCACCGTTCGCGCTATATTGGTCGATGCGCCGCCCACTGACCATTGCCACCGGGATCACGGCCGCGATGCTGATCGCCACGGCGTTCGGCGCCCCGGCATTGACCGATCCGACCGGCGCCCCCCTCCCCGCATCGCTCCACCTGCATTTCCCGCTTCTCAACATCCTGCTCGCACCGGCCTTCGACGTCTGGGACGGTGTATCGATGCTGGGAATGCGCCAGCTCGTGGCGTTCTTCATCTGGAGCGCCGTGGCGATCGTGGTGTGGCGGGTGGCCAGGCGGACGGGCGGACGGGCGCAGGGGCGGACGGCCGCGCGGACGGCGTCATCGGAGCGCCTGAGCGTCCGTTCACTGTTCATTGAGCTCTTCTTCGTGCTCGGTGGCGTCCTGGCCCTCCTGCTCTTCGGACTGGTGGGCCTCGTGTGGCACCGGTCGATGGCCTCCCTCGCCGGCGTGCCTGCCGGCCAGCTCGTGGTCGACCTGCACACCCACACCAACGTCTCCCACGACGTCCACGGGACGCTGATGCGCGGGTTCGACGCCGAAGCGGCCCGACGCTGGCACCGGCGCGCCGGGTTCGACGTCTTCTTCGTCACCGACCACAACCGGATCGACGGGATCCCCGCCAATGGCGGCCCGGTCGACGCGGTGCCGGCGCTGTGTCCCGGCGAGGAGGTCAGCGCGGCGGACCAGCATGTCGTTCTCCTCGGCAACACCACCCTGGTGGACAACCACGATTACGGCGACTCCCTCCCCGGGATCCTGCGGCTCTTCCATGATGCAGGCCCGCGCTATGGCGCCATCGCGATCGCATCGATCCCGGAATATGACAAGAACCATTTCCACGACCTGACCAGGTTCGCCGATGCCGGGGTGCGCGGATTCGAGATCGTCAACGGGGCGCCGAAGGCGAATGAGCTCACCCTGGCCCACCGGGATTCGGTGATCGCGCTGGCCCGCGCGCGGGATCTGGTGCTGCTGGGGGTGAGCGACAGCCACGGCTGGGGAGCGACCGCCGAGGGGTGGACGCTGGTACGGGTGGATAGCGCACGGACGCAGGGGCGTACGGACACCGGGGAGATGCCTGCCACAGGCAATACCAGCACCCCAGCTTCGGCGCAGTTGTCCACCTTCCCGCCGGTCTGCGCCACGATACTCACCGCCCTTGAGGGCGGCTACACGGCCACCCAGATCGCCGAGCGCCACCGGCTGCGCCCCGATGCCTGGTGGCCCCGCTGGCTCACGCCCATCGCCGTGGTCTGGGAGGGCTGGCGGGCGATGGGCCTGGCCCAGGCCCTCGGCTGGCTGCTCTGGATCTGGGGAATCGCACTCATTTCGGCCCGCCGTCGCGTCATTTCGTCGGGCGGCAGACCTTGATCTGACCGGGCGGGGTCGGATGGGCCGGCACGTCGAACACGGCGACATACGTTGAATCGCCATCGAGCCGCTGGATGCCGCGCTCCTGATAACCCATCGCCCCCATCTCGCACTTGAGCAGCGATGCAGGCGTGCCGTGACGGGAGATCTGTCGATCCACGTCCACGACGGCCACCCGGCCTCCCGGTGCGATGGCCGGCGCCAAGTTGTAGAGGAACTCGTAGGGATTGGCGATCTCGTGGTACATATGCGACATCAGCGCCAGGTCGACCGAGGCAGGTGGCAGTTCCGGATCGGATGCGGCTCCCAGCACCAGCGTCACCCCCCGGACCTTTTCGTGCTCCAGGCGCGCCTGCAGCCGGCCCAGGTAGGCCTCGTCGATGTCCTCGCCGTAGATCACCGACCTGGGGCCAAGTCGCTGCGCCAGCCGCACGGTGTAGTAGCCTGATCCAGCCCCGATGTCCGCCACGCGAATGCCGGGCTCAAGGCCCAGATAGTCGAAGACCTTGGAGGACTCCCCCTCCCGATCACGGGCCGCCTCGGTGGTCCACCCCGGACTCACGATCGGGGCCACCGGTCGAGCCGGCAGGGGAAAGGACGCCTGCTGCTGGGCCGCCAGAGGCCCGATGAGGACGCCAAGCAGCAGTACCCCGACCGTGAAGGATCGCCCAGGACCCTGGTGCACCAGCCCTCCCTTGCCTCCGGAACACCCCGGACAGAGAATACGACATTCCCTCAACGCCCATTCAAGGTCCCATTCCAATGCCCCGAACGCAATTCCTCGGCACCGGCCTCGCCCTCCCCGACCGGGTGGTCACCAACGACGATCTGTCGAAAGCGATGGACACCTCGGATGAATGGATCCGCGTCCGGACCGGGATCGAACAACGCCGTTGGGTGAAGGAAGGCGAGACCGGCGCCGCCCTCGGCCACGCCGCGGCGCTCCAGGCCCTTGCCGCGGCGGGCGTCGCCGCCAGCGAGCTCGATGCGATCGTCTATGCCACCACCACGCCGGACCACTTCGCGCCCGGCAATGGCGTGTTTCTGCAGAAACTCCTGGGCGTCGGCACCATCCCCGCGATCGACATCCGGATGCAGTGCAGCGGGTTCATCTATGCGCTGTCGGTGGCGGACGCGTGGATCCGCACCGGCACCTACCGCCGGATCCTGGTCGTGGGCCAGGAGATCCAGTCGACCGGGATGGACGTGAGCACCCGCGGCCGCAACACCGCGGTCATCTTCGCCGACGGCGCCGGCGCCGTGGTGCTCGGCCCCACCGATGACCCATCGCAGGGCATCCTGTCGTTCGACCTGCATTCCGAGGGGGAACACGCCGAATTGTTGTGGGTCGACGTGCCGGGCTCGATGTACCATCCGCGGATCTCGGAGGGCCAGGTCCGGGAGGGGCGGCACTTCCTCCAGATGGACGGCAAGGAGGTCTTTCGCCACGCCTCGACCCGGATGCCGGAATCGGTCCGGGCCGCCCTCGCGAGCGCCGGCAAGACGACCGGCGACATTGCACTCCTCATTCCACACCAGGCCAATCTCCGGATCTCGGAGATGGTCGCCAAGGCGCTGTCCCTCACCCCCGATCGGGTCTACAACAACATCCAGCGCTACGGGAACACCACCGCGGCGACCATCCCCATCTGCCTTGACGAATGCGTCCGGGCGGGGCGGGTCAACCGGGGGGACCTGCTGGTATTCACGGCGTTCGGTTCGGGATTTGCGTGGGGGAGCTGCGTCGTGCGGTGGTGAGGAGCTCAGGGCTTAGGGCTCAGGGCTTAGGGCTTAGGGCTTAGGACTTAGGACTTAGGACTTAGGACTTAGGACTTCTCGGAGGCGTGCGAGGGCGTGTTGGCCGCGTCAATGGGTACCTCGCCGCGTGGATCTGGTTATGAGACTTCCGAGGCCACGCTCCATCTTTACCGTATGACAACGGTGCGCTCTTATAGGGATCTCCTCGTCTGGCAACGAGCGATGGAGCTGGCGGATGCCTGCTACCACCTGACACGAGGATTCCCCTCCGACGAGCGATTCGGGTTGCAAAGCCAGATCCGTCGAGCCGCGACCTCGGTACCGGCCAACATCGCCGAAGGTCACGGGCCTACACGCGAGGAGACTTTCTCCGGGGCCTGCGCATCGCCAACGGATCCCTCAAGGAACTCGAGACCCATTGCCTGGTAGCCGCCCAGATCCACCTCGTCTCCACTGCTGAACTTGGACCAACACTCGCCATCGCCGATGAGGTCGGACGAATGCTGCGGGCCCTGCGCGAGACCGTCGAGCGGCGCTCCCGATCCAGCCCCAAGCGCTAGGTTGGGCCCTTCCCCACCCTGTCGAAACTCCGGATGATGGTGTTCCGTAATGGAACACACCAGTCCCAGTCCACTCATTCGCGGGGTCGGTCCCATGTTCCTGATGATTCGTTTCGGCCTCGTCATCGTGGCCGCCATCTTCGGCTTCGCGGTCGCGCGGCGGTACGTCCGCACCCGGCTTCGCTTCGTGGATGCCGCCCGCAGCCCCCTGGCGCCGTGGATCGCCGGCGTGATCATGGCGCTGGTGGCCTCGCCGCTCGCGCTCCTGCCGCTCATCACCGGGGTCACCACCACGCTCTTCGGAGTGGGCGCCGGCCTGGGTACCGCCAGTGCGCAGAAGGCGCTCAAGCGGGGGGAGTGAGCGCAGCAAGCATTCAAGGTGAACGGTCAACGGTAAAGGGTGAACGGGACACTGTGGGTGCTTAGGACCTGCCCGTTCACTGTTCACCGTTCAGGCTTCATCCATCTACATTCCGAGCATGCCTACCGACATCACCTGCGTCCGTTGCGGCGAGACCCGCCCGCGGATGGCGTTCAAGCCCTTCCAGAATGAGTTCGG
This sequence comes from Gemmatimonadales bacterium, assembly GCA_035693225.1. Lineage (GTDB taxonomy): Bacteria > Gemmatimonadota > Gemmatimonadetes > Gemmatimonadales > GWC2-71-9 > CAMLHU01. Next base: position 14,556 of record DASSGV010000074.1, read on the forward strand.
GCAACAGCTCTACGACACCATCTGTGGTGTCTGCTGGGGCGAATGGACCAAGCGTCAACAGCAACTCATCAATCACTACGGCCTCGATCCGCGGACCCCCCAGGCCAAGGAGTTCCTGCTCAGCGCACTGAAGGAGTTCCTGCTCTCGGCAGGGCGGCCGGAGTAGGGCCGACGGGTGGACGGGAGGCGACAG